>JAGQIT010000029.1 GCA_020431135.1 Myxococcales bacterium
ACGTTGAGGCGGTGGTAGAGGTCCTCGCGGAAGTTGCCCTCCGCGACCTCCTTTTGCAGGTCGCGGTTGGTCGCCGCGACGACGCGGATGTCGAGCGGGATCGGCCGGTTCTCGCCGAGGCGCTGGACCGCCTTCTCCTGGAGGACGCGCAGGAGCTTGACCTGCATGACCAGCGGCAGCTCGCCGATCTCGTCGAGGAAGATCGTCCCCTTGTCGGCGGCCTGGAATTTGCCGATCTGGTTGCTGACGGCGCCCGTGAACGCGCCCTTGACGTGGCCGAAGAGCTCCGACTCGATGAGGTTCTCGGGGATCGCCCCGCAGTTGACCGTGATCATCGGCCCCTTCTTGCGCGGCGAACGCTCGTGGACCTCGCGGGCGATGAGCTCCTTGCCGGTGCCGGTCTCGCCGGTGACGAGGACCGTGACGTCGATGCCGGCGACCCGCTCGACCCGCTTGTAGACCTCGATCATCTGCGGGCACGAGCCGATGATCTGGCCGAAGCGGACGTTCTCGAGGCGCTCGGCGAGGCCCGCCGACTCGCTGCGCAGCTCGTTGAGGACCTTGGCGCTCTTGATGAAGAGCGCCGCCTGGGCGGCGAAGACCTTGAGCGCCTCGAGGTCGGTCTGATTGAAGAGGGCGACGGCGTTGTCGTTGCCGACGTAGATGAGGCCGAGGAGCTCGCCGCGGACGATCAGCGGCACGCACATGACGCTCGACAGCTTGAGGGCGATGACCGACAGGCTGTTGTTGAAGCGCTGATCGCTGAGGGCGTCGCTGATGATCGCCGGCTTCTTCGAGGCGATGACCTCGCGGATGATGTTGTCCGAGAGGAGCTTCGACGGGTCGTCGACGGTCTTGCGGTCGAGGTGGCGGGCGACCCGGATCGAGTAGTTGCCGTCGTCCTCGGCGAGGACGAGGAAGCCCTTTCGCGCGCGCGTGAGGGCGACGACCTGATCGATGAGCTCGCTGAGGAGGTCGTCGAGGTTGCCGTCGGGGCGCAGGAGGAGCTCGGAGAAGCGCTGCAGCCGCTGCATCGCCTCGATCTCGAGCTTCGCGGAGTTCTGCGGGGCCTGCTCGGGCTCGGGCGCGTCGACGGCCGAGAAGACGATCTCGTGGCCGCCGATGGTGACGACGTCGCCGTGCGTGAGCTCGTACGACCGCGACTTCTTGCCGCGGACGTAGAAGACGTGGGAGCGCGCGGTCGACTCGAGGACGAAGCGCCCCGGCTCGTGGGTGAGGGTGCAGTGGGTGTCGGCGACCTCGTCGCCGCGGAGGACGAGGTGGCACTCGCGGGCCGAGCCGATCGAGATCAGCCGCTTGTGCAGGGAGAAGCGCTCAGTCTTGCCGTCGGGGCCCGTGAACTGCAGGTGTGGCATGGTGGGGCTCTAGAATCGGAGCGTCAGTCCGGCGCCCCCGCCCCCGCGAAAGATCGCGGGGTAGGGTCGCGCTTGGAGGTTATCACGGGCGCGTCCACGAGATTGCTTGCGCAGGCGCGGGCCCTTGGTCCGCGGGCCCTCAGGCTCAGGACCCGCCGCGTCTTCGGCGTCGAGGTCGCTCCGCTTGACGCGCTCGGTCTTGATCGTCGCGTAGGGTTGGAAGGTGAGCTGCGCGACGACGACGTCGATCGCCACGAGGCTGATGAAGGCGATCCCGAGCACCTGCTCGGCGTCGCGTCGCGCGAGCAGCGCCTTGGCGTTGCTCGCGTTGCACTGCAGCGACTCGGGGGCGAAGCCCGCGGTGCGATCGCACTGGTAGTTGCGGTAGATCAGGAGGCCGAGGCCGACGCCGCCGGTCAGCGCCTCGGCGGCGAGGAAGCCGGCGCCGAGCCCCTTGCGGCCGTTGTAGAAGTGGCCGACGCCGAAGGGCAAGAGGGCGAGGGCGCGGTTGCGGGCGACCTTCTCGCGGACCTCGACCTCCTGCTCGCCGAAGGCCTTCTTCAGCGTCTCGTGATCGCCCTTGAGGCGCGCGTGCCGGACCTTGAGATCGTCGAGGTCCGCGTCGCAGGAGGCCCGCTCGGCGCGGCACTCGTCGAGCTTGGCGCGCTCGTTGGCCTCGCGCAGCTGGTTGTAGAGATCGTAGAGCGGCTGGCCGTGGGTGTCGGGCGGCGGCCGCCACTCGGGATCGGCGGCGAAGAGGCGCGAGATGTAGCCGGTCGCCAGCTGGGCGCGGATCTGCGGATCGAGGCTGTCGTCGAGGAGCGTCGCGTCGGTGAGGTAGCGCAGCGCGCTCTCGTTGAGCAGCGGATCCTTGAGGGCCAGGCCGCCGGAGACCAGCGGCTCGAGGAGCGAGCGGACGGCGACCCAGTTGCCGGAAGCCCACTCCTTCAGGGCGTTCTCGACGATCGTCGCCTCATCCGCGTCGGCGGCCTTGCTCGCGTCCTTCGCCTTGCCCTTGGTCCGGGAGGGGGCGGCTGCGGCCGAAGCCGGTGTCGCCAGCGCCAGGGCGAGCGTGCTGATGGTGAGGAGGCGGCGGATCGTCAACCCCGTGGCTCCACGAGTGGAAGGCGCAGACTAGCAGCCCCCGCGAGAGGTCGTCACGCGTCGTGGCGGCGCCGCGCATCTGCGCAGGGGGGCTCGCGGCGCCGCGTTGTTCTTCAGCACGAACGGTGTTTGGCGGCGGCTTCGTCGGCCTGCGCGTCGGCGCGCGACCGCGTCCTCGCGCGACCGCGGTGACTGCACACGGGCGGCCGGCGGCGGCGAGACCCCCGGACCCGCTGGATCCGGACCGCGACCTGGTCGCCGTCGTCGGAGAGCCCGCAGCGCGCCGCGCGAGGGGAGGGGACCTCCGCCGCAGAGGTCCCGCTGCCTCGCCGACCGCTAGTCGTCGTGCGGCTTGAGGTTGACGTCGACCTGGTTCGGCCCCGGCTGGATAGGCACGCGCTCGACCTTCGGGGCGTAGCCCGACGACTTGAAGCGGAGCTTGATGTAGACCTGGTCCTGGGTCATCGGGATCTGCGGGAAGGTCGCGCCGTCGCCGATCAGGTGGGGCTTGGCGTCGGTGCACGGCGAGCCGCTGACGCACTCGGCGGTGGTGTTCGGCGGGGCGCCGCGGAAGCGCAGCGTCGCCGGGCGGCGCAGGGCCGTCAGCGAGAGCTTCGTCCCCGGCGTGCACTCCTCGCGGCGTATCGTCCGGTGGCCGAGGTAGCGCGGGCCCGTGAGGCTGAGCGTCACGCTCGGGCCCTCGAACTCGAGGGGGATCGTCAGCGAGGTCAGGGCGAGCTTGGTGGTGCCGTACTTGAGCTGATAGGAGGTCGCCACCGCCGGCGGGATCCCGCGGATCTCGAGGTCGCAGCGCGCCTTGACGGCGGGCGTCGGGTTCTTGATCGGCTTGGTGTGCGGGCGCTTGCTGCCGCCGGTGCCGCCCTGGGTCTCGCTCGCGCCGCCGCTGGCCCCGTCGCTGTCCGTGGACGCCTTCGGCGGGTCGCCGCCGGTGGTCTTGATCGGCTTGGCCTTCTTTACGTCGGGGACGAGCGGCTGGGTGCGCAGCGGCTTGCCGGCGCCGAGCGGCGTGCTCACCTCCTCGGGCGCGAGCGGCTCCGGGACCTCGGGGAGGTTCATGGCCAGGAGGACGCCGGCGGCGACGAGGCCGAAGCCGGCCAGGCCGGCGCCGATCACCGCGACGGTCCGGATCCGGCGCTCGCGCGTCCGCAGGCGGCTGAGCAGGCCCCTCGCCTCGCGGTTGTCGCCGTCGAGCTCGAGGACGCGGCCGAGGAGGCGGATCGCCCGGGCGTTGCGGCGCTCGCGGATCGCCGCGCCGGCGCGCTCCATCAGCGCCCCGCAGACCCGCTCGTTGAGCTCGGCGACGTAGCCCTCGTGGCCCTGGAAGTAGGCCATCACCTCGTCCTGCGTCGCCGGCACGCCGGCCTCGGCGAGGTAGCCCTCGAGGTCGGCCGCGAGCGCCTCGGCGCTCTGGAAGCGCTGATCCGGATCGCGGGCGAGGGCCTTGTCGATGATCGCCTCGAGCTCGTCGTCGACCGTCGGGCAGATCGACGACGGCCGCGGGTAGGTCGCGTCGGCGATCTTGCTCAGGACCTCGTGCGGGTTGCGGCCCGAGAACGGGAGCATCCCGGTGGCGAGCTGGTAGAGCATGATGCCGACCGAGAAGAGGTCGGTGCGGGCGTCGAGCGGCCGGCCGCTGATCAGCTCGGGGGCCATGTAGGCCGGCGAGCCGAGGAGCTGACCGGTCATCGTCAGCTTCTGGTGATCGATGATCTGGGCGATCCCGAAGTCCATCAGCTTGAGGCAGCCGTCCTCGCGGATCATCACGTTCTCCGGCTTGATGTCGCGGTGGACGACGTCGGAGCGGTGGGCGTGGGCGAGGGCGACGCAGAGGCGGTGGATCAGCAGCGCCGCGAGAATGGGGTGGGGGCGCCACTTCTCGTCGAGCCACTGGCGCAGGGTGACGCCGTGGATGAACTCGGTGACGAGGTAGCTCTCGGTCGCGTCTTCGCCGGAGTAGTCGAAGATCTCGAGGATGTTCTCGTGGCGCAGCTTGGCGACGGTGATCGCCTCGCGGCGCAGGCGCAGGCGCGACTCCTCGCGATCCGCGAGGTGCGGGTGGAGGACCTTGACCGCGACCTCACGCTCGAGGACGGTGTCGCGCCCGCGATAGACCACCGCCATGCCGCCGTGGCCCACCTCGCTCTGGATCTCGTACTTGTCGAGCCTGCTTCCGACGAGTGTGGGCATCCGGGATCCTGCGAGCGGACGGCCTCGGCCGTGCGGCGCCCGACGATGGCACAAGCCTTACTACAAATCGCCGGGGCCGGGGGCGCGCGGGCGGACCCTCGCGCGCGCCACAACACTGCTTAGACACCGCTCTGGGGCGCCTTTCCGGGGGCTAGGAGCACAGGGGGAGAGGTGCGGTGAATGCGCCCGGGCGGCCGTGGCGGCAGACAAGGGCGCCTCGCCTGTGCTACCAGGCGATCCCCTGGTCGAGCATGTCACAACGCTGTTCTGAGTCGGTGCCCCGGGGCGCGCTCACGCACGCCAACGCCGTGGCGATGGTCGCCGCGCGGGTCGCCGCGACCCCGGATCGCCCGGCCCTCCGCTTCAAGCGCGGCGGCGTCTGGCAGAGCCTCACCTGGCGTGACTGGCACCTCGCCAGCCGCCGCCTCGCCGCGGGGCTCATCCACGCCTGCGCCGTCGCGCCCGGCGACCGCGTCGCCCTCCTCGCCGAGAACTGCGTCGAGTGGGCGCTCTGCGACCTCGCGATCGCCCTCGCCGGCGCGGTCTCGGTGCCGATCTACCCGACGGTCACCGGCGAGCAGGCGCGGGCGATCATCGCCGACAGCGGCTGCGTGGTCGCCCTCGTCGATCGCCCCGAGCGCGCGCGGCGTCTCCTCACGGCGGCGCAGACGGGCGCCTCTGAGGACGCCGGCGCCGACGCGCCGACGCTCGCGGGCCTGCGCCACGTGCTCCTCTTCGATCGTCCCGCAGACGCGGAGGTCGACGTCGGCGACGCGGGCGCGATCGAGATCGGCGATCTCGACGCCCTCATGGACCGCGGCGCCGCGGAGGAGGGGGCGACGCTGCCGACCCTCGCGGCGATCGCCGCCGGCCTCAGCCACGACAGCGACTTCACCTGGGTCTACACCTCGGGGACCACGGGCGTGCCGAAGGGGGTGGTCCTCACCCACGGCAACCTCGCCTACGAGTGCTGGGCGCTCGGCCACGCGACGGCGGTCAGGGAGGGCGACGAGCACCTGCTGATCCTCCCGCTCGCCCAGATCTTCGCCCGCCACATGCTCTGGGGGGCCTTCGACCGCGGCTCGGTCACCGCGTTCGGCAGCGGCGCGGCGACCCTCGAGGCGGACCTCGAGGCGATCGCCCCGACCTACTTCGCCGGCGTCCCGCGGATCTACGAGCGTATCTACAACAAGATCCTCACGGACATCCGCCTCGGCGGGGCGCTGCGCCGCGGCGCCCTCGAGTGGTGCATCGGCGTCGGCCGCGAGGTCGGCGAGCTGCGCCGGCGCGGGCGGAGGATCCCGACGCGGACCGCCGCCCGCCTCCGCGTCGCCGAGCGCCTCCTCTTCGGGCCGGTCCGCCAGCGCTTCGGCGGCCGCCTGCGCTTCTGCATCTCCGGCGGCGCGCCGCTCAGCAAGGAGATCGCCGAGTTCTTCGAGGCCTTCGGGATCCTCATCCTCGAGGGCTACGGCCTCACCGAGACCTGCGGGGCGACCCACGTCAACCGCCCGGATCGCTACCGGGTAGGCACCGTCGGCCCGGCGCTCCCGGGGACCGAGACGCGGATCGCCGGCGACGGCGAGATCCTCGTCCGCGGCGCCAACGTCATGCGCCGCTACCACAACCACCCGAGGGACACGGCGGCGATCCTCGACGGCGACGGCTGGCTGCACACCGGCGATCTCGGCGAGATCGTCGACGGCTTCCTGCGGATCACCGGGCGCAAGAAGGACGTCCTGATCACCGCCGGCGGCAGCTCGATCACCCCGCTGCTCATCGAGAAGCGCCTTCAGACCGCCGACGGGATCAGCCAGGTGATGGTCTACGGCGATCGCCGGCCCTTCCTGGTCGCCCTGATCGCGATCGACGAGGCGGTGATGCGCAAGGTCGCGGAGCGCGAGGGCCTCAGCGCCCGCGCCTACGCCGACCTCGCCCGCCACCCGCGGATCCGTCAGCTCGTCCAGGGGCACATCGATCGTGTGAATGACACCCTCGCGCCCTTTGAGGCGATCAAGCGCTTCGCCCTCCTGCCGGCGCCGCTGAGCGAGGCCGAGGGCGAGCTGACGCCGACCCTCAAGCTGCGCCGCCGCGTGCTCGCCGAGCGCTACGGGGACCTCCTCGAGGATCTCTACGTCGGTCACCCGGGGCCGCCGGGCGAAGGCGACGCGGCGGCCCTCGATTGACGGTCGTCGGCCGACGGGGCGGCCTCGCGGGGCGTGTGCGAGGACCGTGCGAGGACCGCCCGCCGACCGCGCTGAGGGCCCTGAGACGCGACGCTGGGGCCTGCTACGCCGAGTTCTCGGGCGGCGAAAAAACTCCTTGACCGTCACCCGGTCCGCGCGCTACCAACCCGCTCCGCCCTGACGGGCGAACCCCTCACACAGGACCGTAGCTCAGGGGTAGAGCGCTGCCTTGACACGGCAGAGGTCGGCGGTTCGAAACCGCCCGGTCCTAACAAGAAGAGGCCCAGAGTCGACGCTCTGGGCCTCTTCGCGTTCTCGACTCGGCTCGGCTGTGCTCGCGGTCGGCGACCCTCGGAGCGCGCAGGGGAGGGCGATCGGCGGCCGCGCGGGCCCGCCGTCGCACGCACGCGGCAGCGACCTCGCGTCGCGTGTGAGGCGAGGGCCGATCGGTCGGAGTGACAGGGCGCGTGACAGGGGCGGGCGGCGACGGTAGATCTCCCGGGCGATGTCCGAGCACGAGCAAGAGATCCGCCACATGATCGATCCCAGCGTCCCCGAGCTGACGCCGCTGGAGACCATGCGGCATAGCGCCGCGCACGTGATGGCCGACGCGATCAAGCGCCTGTGGCCGGACGCCAAGCTCGCCTTCGGCCCGCACACCGAGGACGGCTTCTACTACGACATCGCGATGGAGCACCGCCTCGGCCCCGAGGACTTCGAGAGGATCGAGGCGGAGATGGCCAAGATCACCGCGGCCAAGCACCCCTTCGTCCGCGAGGAGATCAGCCGCAACGCCGCCGTCGAGCTCTTCGAGGAGGAGGGCGAGCGCTTCAAGGTCGAGGCGATCGCGGCGATCCCCGAGGACGCGGTGCTCACCCTCTACCGCAGCGGCGACTTCGTCGATCTCTGCCGCGGCCCGCACGTCGAGCACACCGGCAAGATCAAGGCGTTCAAGATCATGAGCATCGCCGGCGCCTACTGGCGCGGCGACGAGAACGGGCCGATGCTCCAGCGCGTCTACGGGACCGCGTTCCCCGACCGCAAGGCGCTCAAGCAGTACCTCCAGATGCTCGAGGAGGCGAAGAAGCGCGACCACCGGAAGGTCGGCAAGGAGCTCGGCCTCTTCACCTTCGATCCGATCGCGCCGGCGAGCCCATTCTTCACCGGCAAGGGCGCGACCGTCTACAACCTGCTCCAGGCCTACGTCCGCAAGCTCTACGTCCGCTACGGCTACGAGGAGATCATCACCCCGCAGATCTTCGACATGGAGCTCTTCCACACGAGCGGCCACTACGAGCACTACAAGGACAACATGTTCATCTGCGACATCGACGAGCGCGAGTTCGGGGTGAAGCCGATGAACTGCCCGGGGCACTGCATCCTCTACCGCCACAGCCGCCGCTCGTACCGCGAGCTGCCGCTGCGCTTCGCCGACTTCGGCCGCCTCCACCGCTACGAGCGCGCCGGCGTCACCCACGGCCTGACGCGCGTGCGGACCTTCTGCCAGGACGACGCCCACATCTTCTGCACGCCGGAGCAGGTCGAGCAGGAGATCGCGGGGGTCACGAAGATGATCCTCGAGTGCTACCGGACCTTCGGCTTCGAGGAGCTCGAGATCGAGATCAGCACGCGCCCAGAGTCCTACCTCGGCGAGCTCGAGACCTGGGACCGGGCCGAGGCGGCGCTCAAGTCAGCGCTCGAGGGCCAGGGCCTCGACTACGTGATCAACGAGGGCGACGGCGCCTTCTACGGCCCGAAGATCGACTTCCAGGTCCGCGACGCCCTGCGCCGCTCGTGGCAGCTCGGGACGATCCAGCTCGACTTCCAGCTCCCCGAGCGCTTCGGCCTCGAGTTCGTCGACCAGGAGGACGGCCGCGGCCGCCCGGTGATGGTCCACCGGGCGATGCTCGGCTCGCTCGAGCGCTTCTTCGGCGTCTACCTCGAGCACGTCGCCGGCAAGTTCCCGACGTGGCTGGCGCCGGTCCAAGTGAGCATTCTTCCGATCGCCGACCGCCACCACGCCTGGGCCGAGGAGGTCGCCGCGGCGCTGCGCGCCCGCGGGATTCGGGTCGAGGTCGACCTCCGCAGCGAGAAGCTCGGCCAGAAGATCCGCGGCGCGACCCTGCAGCGCGTGCCGATCATGCTCGTCCTGGGCGACAAGGAGGTCGAGGCGCGGGCGGTCGCGCCGCGCAGCCGCGACGGCAAGACCGGGGCGCAGGAGACCCTGGAGGCCTTCGTCAACCGGCTGGCCGAAGAAGCGTCGATCCCTGCTTGACGCCCCGGCGGGAATTTCCGCAGAATCGTCGCCGACCGCAGGTCCCCTGATCCGGGATCGCGCGGTCAACCATTTTGTCTCCTACAGGAAGTTCGACTCATCGGCCGCAGACATCCGAAGCCCAAGCCTCGCTCTGAGAGCCACCGCGTTGGTCGCCGCATCCGCGTAAAAGAGGTGCGCGTCATCGACGAGAAGGGCGAAATGCTGGGCATTTTGCCCACCCACGAAGCCATGACCCGCGCCGAAGAGGCCGGTCTTCAGCTCGTCGAAGTCAACCCGAAGGCCTCGCCTCCCGTGTGCAAGATCATGGACTACGGGAAGTTCAAGTACGAGGCCGCAAAGCGCGATCGCGAGGCGAAGAAGCACCAGAAGTCGACCGAGCTGAAGGAGGTCAAGTACCGCCCGAAGACGCACGACCACGACTTCGACTTCAAGACCAAGCACGCGCGCCGGTTTATCGAGGACGGCGACAAGGTCAAGCTGGTCGTCCAGTTCCGCGGCCGCGAGATCACCCACCCGGAGACCGGGCGGGCGATCCTCGAGCGCGTCTGCAAGGAGCTCGCGGACGTGGCGACGGTCCTCCAGATGGCGCAGATGGAGGGCAACCGCATGAACATGGTCCTCGCGCCGAAGGTCCGCCGCGACGTGCCGAGCGCGCGCGCGCGCAGCAAGCCGAAGCAGGGCGCCGAGGACGGCGACGACGCTCCGGAGGATCTGGCCGCGCCGACGCTGCCGAGCCCCGCCGCCGAGGAGAGCGCCCCGGCGACCGCCGACTAGCGCCGCACCGTCGGCGTCCGGAGGGGCGGGGTCCTAGGCCTCGCCCCTCTTCACGTGCCGGCACGGCCCGCCGCGAGCGGCCCCGGCGCAGACTCACATTCAGCCGGCTCCCTGGGGTTGCGTGCCGTCGCGCGCTGGGGTACATAAGCCGCCCTTTTACGCAGGCCGCCCATGACAAAGATGAAGTCCCACTCTGGCGCGAAGAAGCGGTTCCGCTTCACCGCCACCGGTAAGGCGAAGCGCAAGTTCTCGCACAAGAACCACATCCTCACGAAGAAGCACGCGGACCGCGTCCGAAAGCTCCGGGGCATGACTGTCGTCTCCGAGCCCGACCAGAAGCGCGTCGAGCGGATGCTGCCGCACGGGAGATAAGTAGCTATGCCACGCGCAAAACGTGGGTTTAAGGCCCGCCGTCGTAAGAATCGAATCATGAAGGCCGCCCGGGGTTTCCGCGGCCGCCGGTCCCGCACCTTCCGCCGCGCCCTCGAGGCCGTCCACCGCGCGTGGACCTTCGCCTACGTCGGCCGCAAGCAGAAGAAGCGGAACATGCGGCGCCTGTGGATCGTCCGGGTCAACGCGGCCGCCCGCGCCAACGGCCTGAGCTACAGCCGCCTCATCGAGGGGTGCGGCAAGGCCGGCATCGAGCTCGACCGTAAGGTCCTCGCGGATCTGGCGATCTCCGACAAGGAGGCCTTCGCGAAGGTCGCCGAGGTCGCGCGCCAGGCCCTCGCCGCCGCCGCGTAGGCACTCGAGGGGTCAGGCCCCATGCTCGATACGCTCGAGGCTGAGAAGGAGCGCTTCCTCGCCGCCCTCAAGGGGGTCGAAGGCGAGGAGGCGCTCTATCAGTTGCAGGTCTCCTTCGTCGGCAAGAAGGGGTCGATCACCGGTCTGTCGAAGAAGCTCGGCAAGCTGAGCGTCGACGAGCGCAAGGCCTTCGGCAAGGAGCTCAACCGGGTCAAGGGCGAGATCCAGGCCGCCCTCGACGGGCGCCGCGACGAGCTGCGTGACGCCGCGCGGGCCCGCGATCTCGGGCGCGTCGAGGACCTGACGATGCCGCCGAAGCGGCCGCCGCGGGGCTCGCTGCACCCGATCACGATCGCCCAGCGGGCGCTGATCGACACCTTCCGGCGGATGGGCTTCGACGTCGCCGAGGGCCCGCATATCGAGCACGCGAACTACAACTTCGACGCGCTCAACTTCCAGCCGGATCACCCGGCGCGGGACATGCAGGACACCTTCGTCGTCGACGATCGCCGCGGCGGCGAGGACCTGGTCCTGCGGACACACACCTCGCCGGTGCAGATCCGGTCGATGCTCGGGCGCACGCCGCCGGTGCGGATCATCGCGCCCGGCACCGTCTTCCGCTGCGACGACGACGCGACCCACTCGCCGATGTTCCATCAGATCGAGGGGCTCTTCGTCGACCGCGGGGTGACGATGGCGGATCTCAAGGCGACGATGATCCAGTTCACGGCCGCGTTCTTCGGCCGCGCGCTCGACATCCGCCTGCGCCCCTCCTACTTCCCCTTCGTCGAGCCCGGCGCCGAGCTCGACATGCAGTGCCCGTTCTGTGAGCGGGCGAAGGGGTCGGTCTGCTCGGTGTGCAAGGGCGCCGGCTGGATCGAGCTCGGCGGCTCGGGGATGGTCCACCCGGCGGTCTTCGAGGCCGTCGGCGTCGATCCCGAGGTCTACACCGGCTGGGCCTTCGGCTTCGGCATCGACCGCATGGCGATGCTGATGTACCAGATCCCCGATCTCCGGCAGATGTTCGACGGCGACGTCCGCTTCCTCCGGGGCTTTTCGAACTAACCACGCTGGGGCCTTCGCACCTCGGGGGCGGGGCCGCGACCGGCGCTGACCTGCCCCGAGCGCGCGAAAGTACGGACCCATGCTGATCTCCTGGCAGTGGCTGCGCAGCCTCGTCGACCTCCCGCAGGCGGAGGCGGAGGCCTTCGATCCCCAGCGCCTCGCGGATCTCCTGACCAGCGTCGGCCTCGAGGTCGACGGGATAGAGCGGCACGGCGCCGGCGTCGAGGTGGTGCTCGTCGGCGAGATCCGCTCGAAGGCCAAGCACCCGCAGGCGGATCGCCTGACCCTCGTCGAGCTCTTCGACGGCGAGGCGGTCGTCCCGGTGGTCTGCGGCGCCCAGAACCTCCCCGAGGTCGGCGGCAAGGTGGCCTTCGCCCCGGTCGGCGCGCGCCTGCCGAACGGCATGGAGATCGCCGAACGCGAGGTCCGCGGCCAGCTCTCGCGCGGGATGATCTGCTCCGAGGAGGAGCTCGACATCGGCAGCGACGGCTCGGGGATCCTCGTCCTCCCGCAGGCGTGGGAGGCCGGCGCGCGCCTCATCGACGAGGTGCCGGGGATCGTCGACGCCGTCTTGGAGATCGGCGTGACGCCGAACCGCCCGGACGCGCTCGGCCACGTCGGCGTCGCCCGTGACGTCGCGGTCAAGCTCGGCGGGGCGCTGCGCCTGCCGGCGCTGGCGCAGCCGGATGTGCCGGAGGAGGCGGCGCTCGTCACCCTCGACGCCGGCGATCGCTGCGGTCGCTACTTCGGCTATGTCCTCGACGGCGTGAAGGTCGGGCCGTCGCCGCTGTGGATGCGGGTCCGCCTCCACCGCCTCGGCCTGCGGGCGATCAACAACTGCGTCGACATCACCAACTACGTGCTCATGGAGCAGGGGCAGCCGCTCCACGCCTTCGATCGCGCGCGCCTGACCGAGGGAAGGGTGGTGATCCGCATGGCCTCCGCGAAGGAGGCCTTCAGCGCCCTCGACGGCTCCGAGCACGAGCTGACGGCGGAGGATCTCGTGATCGCCGACGCGGCGATCCCCCAGGCGCTCGCCGGCGTCATGGGCGGCGCTAAGTCGATGGTCCACGAGGGCACCGACGCGATCCTCCTCGAGGCGGCGTGGTTCCACCCGGCGGGGATCCGCGCGAGCTCGAAGCGCCACGGGATCAGCTCCGACTCGAGCTACCGCTTCGAGCGCGGGGTCGATCACGGCGCCGGCCTCGAGCGGGCGGCCCTGCGGGCGATCGAGCTGTTCACGGCGCTCGCCGGGGCGACCTGTCGGGCGCGCGCGGAGTCGGTCGGCGAGCGGCCGCCGCAGCCGCGGATCGATCTTCGACTGAGCCGCGTCCACCACCTCCTCGGGATGCCGGTCGGCGCCGACGAGGCGGCGCGGATCCTCGCCGGCCTCGGGGTCGAGGTCGCGCGCGAGCCGGTCGGCGTCTGGCGCTGCGTCGCCCCGACCCACCGCCCGGATCTCACCCGCGAGGTCGATCTGATCGAGGAGCTGATGCGCTTCCACG
>JAGQIT010000427.1 GCA_020431135.1 Myxococcales bacterium
ACGTCGCGGACGTCGCGGACGTCGCGGCCGTCGTCCCAGTCCCCGTGCCGCTGCCGGTCGCGCTCGCGTCGCTGTCGCTGCCGCCGTAGCCCTCCGGATCGAGCGGACGATCCGAGCAGCCCGCGACCGCGAGCCCGAGCGCGTGGAGGATGATCAGGCGCATCGACGCCGCCGAGAATGATCGCTTCGCCTGTCCCACGACCCGAGGATACCAAGGGTCAGGTGAGCGCCGCGACCTCGCCCTCGCCCGCGCCCTCCGGCTCCTCGGTCCACGCCATCACCTTCGACGCCCCCGCCTGCTCGGCGGCGACATGGAGGATCAGCGGGATCAGCATCAAGAGGCAGGCGACGCCGCTGACGATGAAGTGCCAGGTGTAGCCGATCGACGCGGCGACGAAGCCGCTGAGGCCGCTGACCGCCCCCGCCGCGAGGACGTAGACGCTCGCCTGGATCGTGTACTCGGTCCCGGCCATGCCCTTGCGACAGGCGTCCATCATCAGCGTGAAGAGGCTGACCGTGACCATGCCGCCGACGAAGTGCTCGGCGATGCACAGGCCGTAGAGGAGCTCGAGGTTGAGCGGGCCGAGGGTCGCCAGGGCGTAGGCGGCGACGGCGAGCGCCTCGAGGACGCCGAAGATCATCAGCGCGCGGTAGCGGCCGAGCGGGCGGACGAGCGCGCCGCCGGCCATCGCCCCGGCGAGCCCGGCGATGAAGCCCGCGGTCCCCGTCAGCCAGCCGATCGCCTCGAGGTCGAGGCCGCGGTCGATGAAGAAGGGCCGGAGCATCGCCGTCGCCAGGTGCTCCCCGGCCTTGAGCGCCGCGATCACCCCGAGCCAGCGGAGCATCCCCGGGCGGCCGAGGAAGTCGACGATGACCGCGCGGCCGAGGCTCGGCTTCGGCCCCGCCGGCGCGGCCCTGGGCTCGCGGTAGGCGGCGATCGGCAGCGTCGTCAGGAAGATCACCGCGGCCATCAGGAGGAAGACGTTGGTCCAGCCGAGGCGCTCGAAGACGATCAGGAGGACGCCGCCGCCGATGATCATCCCGAGGCGGTAGCCGGCGACCTGGATGCCGTTGCCGAGGCCGCGCTCGTCGTGGCTGAGGATCGACACGGCGAGGCCGTCGGTGGCGATGTCCTGGGTCGCGGCGACGAGGTTGAGGGCGTAGACGCCGACGAGGATCGGCGTCAGCCCGGCGCTCGGATCGACGCCCGAGAGGAGGATGAGGACCACGATCGCGAGGCCCTGGAGCGGCAGGATCCAGCTCCGTCGGCGACCGATCCGCTCGGAGCCGAGGCGATCGACCGCCGGCGCCCAGAGGAACTTCAGCCCCCACGGCAGGGCGAGGAGCGAGGCCAGGCCGATCTTCTCGAGCGACAGCCCCTGCTGACGCAGCATCGCCGGCAGCGCCTGGGTGAAGAAGCCGTACGGCAGCCCCTGGGCGAGGTAGAGGGAGGTCAGGAGCCCGAGCTTGCGGACCACCGGGGGAGTGTCCCCCAGCGCGCGGCCGCGGACAACCTCCGACGGCCGATGAGGGCGCGGCGCGCCGACGGGACGCCGACCTCGTCGGTCGTATTCGTCGCCCAGGCGGATCGTTCGGGATCGGCGGGGCCGAGCGAGGGCACGGCTCCGCCGCAGGCCGCGACGCCGTCCTCGGGGCCCGCGACCGCCGACGCGCCCGACCTCCCTCGGCGGGCCTCCTGGAGCCGCCACGATGAACCTGCGCTTCGCTGCGCGAGAGATGAGGGGGGCCCCCTCGGGATCGGCCGGCAAGGGCAGCTGCATCGACAGCTGCCCGTCGTCCTCGCCGGTGAAGCGCTCGGCCTTCTGCCCCGCGACGATCCCCCGCTCGAGCATCCGGCAGCGCTCCAGGAGCTCTGCCTCTCTGGGAAGATCCCGCCGCACTGCTACATCAAGAGAACCGCGCGCCGAGTCCGAGAACCGCCCCTTAACGAAGAAGATGGGACTCGAAGGAGAACAGGGCGCGCGCTCACTCCTCAGAACAACCCGCTCGACCACCGCTGGTGCGTTCCGCATTCGCAGTACTCGTCGCGCGGCTGCGGACACTGACGGATCAGCTCGATGTGCCGGTCGCCAACTTCTTGGGAGACGGGCGCCAGAAAGTAGGTCTCAGGCTCTCCCGAGAAGTGCTCGTAGTCGCATTTGATGTTGTAGATCCGGCAAGTCGAGCAGAAGAAGTAAGAGTCGGTGCGCTCGTTCCCCCGGTGCATGAACGTGAGAACCGCGAGGCGCTTGGGCGGGAGCGCCTCGCGGCAGCGTTGACAGACATGTTTCATGATGTTCGACGCGTTGCCCGTGGACTGCGCTCGCTCGTCACTGTACCTGCAACTGCTCGGGCTCGAGACACTCACCGGCTGTCGCCGCGCACACGCCTTGGACACAGTAACCGTCGCACTCACTACTCCTCTTGCAGCTACGGTGCTCGCAGACGCCGTTAGCACAGCGCAGGTTCGCGGAACGGCAGTCGCCGTCGGTCTCGCACTTGGTCGCGCGGCATTGGCCATACGGCAGCTTGTCGGGCTCATGCGGCGGGGCTGGCTCCACGACGCAGGACTCGTGCTCGCTACACTCCACCACGCCAGTAGACCCGCACGGACGCGCGCGACGGACCTCCTCGCAGCCGGCCGGGCCGCAGGGGAGCGGGCCCCAGTGACACACCGCGGACGAATCGCAGAGGCGCTCATCCCAGCAGCCGCGATCGTGGTCTGACGCGCGCGCGTGCTCGACGCTGCGGTCATGCTCCGGCGCGAGCGAGTCATGCGCGTGCCTCGTGCCGCACGCGGCGAGCGAGAGCACGAGACCGAGGGGGACCGCGAAGAGCTTCATGATCGGCGACGTCATTATCCACGCCCACCGTCAGAGGCGTCAGCGCGCCAAGCGTCCGCCCCTGCACAGATCGCGGATACCTCGTGGCTCTTCGTCGAGTCGCGGACGACGCCCGGCTCGCCCCGGTGGACATGGACGGCGTCCCGGGCGAGTGGATCATCCCCGAGGGCGCCCCGCCCGAGCCCCTCCCCGGCGCGGCGGCGGTGCTCTCCCCGTGGGTCGACCTCACCCTCAGCGGCGCGAGCATCGAGCACAACCACCGCTACGACTACGTCCTGCGCCACGCCCTCAGGCGCTACGCCGGTCACTACGCCCGAAGCACGGCGCGGACCCACCCGCTCCTCTCCCCCGTCCACGGCCGGCTCCACGACCTGCCGCCGCTGCTGATCGTCGCCGGCGAGGCGGAGACCTTGATCGACGACGCCCGCCTGCTCCACGCCCGAGCGATCGACGCGGGCGTCGAGGCGACGCTGTCCGTCTACGCGGGCATGATCCACGCCTTCATGATCATGCGCATCCCGCCGGCGCGCGCGGCCATCGCAGAGATCGCGGCGCACCTGCGCAAGCACACCGAGCAGAGCGACTAGCGGACCGCGCTCGCGCCAGCTTCGGCGGCCCCTATGCGCGCGAGAGGACGCCGCTGCCGCGGCTCGTGCCGCGAGCGGTGGCCGCTCATGACCAGTCCGTAGGGACAGGCGACAACACGCAGCGAGCGACTCGGAGCCATGGCGGAGCGCGCCCTCGCGCGACGCACCTCGACCACGCCCACGCCGGGGCTCCGCAGCCGCGCCCCGCGCCTCTTCGAGCCCTCGCGGCGGAGCGCCGGTCGGTCCAGTGCAGCCCTCCCCCGCGGGGGCGAGCGGGACTGACGACTGCGGCGCGAGGGCACAGAGGAGGCTTGCCACGGGCTTGGGGCGCGCGGGGGCGAGCGACCCACCGGCGCGCCCCTCATCCCACCACATTTAACTTGTTGGTGACAAGCAAGTGTTAGTAGAAGGGGTTGAAGCGCACCTGAGGACCCCTGGAGGAGACGGCAACGATGCGATCGTCAGCGACTGCGACCACCCCCCCTGCCGACCCGGGGACCCGGACGCCGAAGCCGCGCCCGCGGGTCGACTTCGCAACCCCGGCCGGCGCCCCCGCGCTCTTCGAGCCGAGCTCGATCACCTGGCACGTGTTTAAGAACCCCGTCGCGCTCTTCATCGGCGGGGTCGCGGCGGTGCTCCTCGAGCTCGGCGAGCCGCGCGTGCGCTCGGGGGTGTGGGGCCACTCGATCTTCCCGAACGATCCCGTGACGCGGATGCGGCGGACCGGGATGGTCTCCTTCGTCTGCGCCTACGCGCCGCGCGAGGTCGCCGAGAAGACCATCGCCGGCGTCGTCGCCATGCACGAGCGGGTCCGCGGCGAGACCCCCGGCGGCGTGCCCTACCACGCCAACGATCCGGAGCTCCTCGACTGGGTGCAGGCGACGGCGAGCTTCGGCTTCATGGAGGCGTACGCCGCCTACTGCCGCCCGCTGACGGACGCTCAGCGCGATCAGTTCTACGCCGAGAGCCGCGCCTCCGCGGTCCTCTTCGGGTCGACCGGATCGCCGCGCACCCTCGCGGAGCAGCGCGCCCTCTTCGACGAGATGAGAACGAAGCTCGCGCCCCACCCCATCGTCCGCGAGTTCCTCGAGATCATCGCCCGGACGCCCGCGCTCCCGCGGCCGCTGATGCCGCTCCAACAGAGCATGATCCGCGCCGCCGTCGACCTCCTCCCAGACTGGGTGATCACCCGCCTCTAGCTCGGCGACTGCGCCCTCGGTCGCTGGGAGCGGCGGCTCCTCGTCGCGGCGGGGCGCGCCCTCGAGCGGATCCCGATCCCCGGGGCGCCGCCGGTCGAGGCGAGCCGCCGCCTCGGCCTCCGGCGCCACTACCTCTATTGGGGGGAGGGGCGCCTCTAGAGATGCGCCCCGTCCCCCATCCTCGCAACACCAGAGAAAGAACACGAAGAACCCCTCGTGGACCGACAACCCGAAGAATGAACAAAGAGTCAGCCGCGCGGCGAATCAAGGACTGGAGACCTGTATGCCACACATCCGACCACTCACGATCCTCTCGCTGCTCGCCTTCGCGGCGTGCGCAGGCGACGATACGGCAAGCTCGACGAGCGCGACGGAGTCGGGCGGAGGCACAGACTCCGCCAGCGACGCCGAGACGACCTCGGGCGGCGAGACGGACACCGCCACGACCGGCGACGCCACGGACTCGGGGACCGACTCCGACTCCGACACGGACACGGGCGGCGAGACGACCGGCGACCCGGGCGAGCCCTTCTACTGCGGCGACGGATCGAACCCCGAGTACGGCGACATCCAGGATCCTGAGCCCGACGCGCTCCTGTGGAGCAGCCGCGGCGGCTGGGCGCTGTGGGACTGGTGCCTGTGCCGCCCCGACGACGCCGTGCTCCCGCAGGACCCGCGCTCGATGATCCAGCCGGGGGTCTCCGAGGGGCGCAACGTCGCCTACAACGCCTTCTGGAAGGACTGCCACGTCGATCCGATCGCGGTCCAGGAGGAGGGGCCGGCGAAGACCTGCGGGGAGCTCCGCGCCCGCGTCGAGGCCGGCGCCAAGCTGATGACCCCGAGCGCCGTCGGCTCCGGCGCGCTCTTCTCGGGCACCGAGCCCGAGAACATCGAGGCCGGCTTCGGCATCGCCACCTTCCCGGCCAGCTCCTACAACCTGATGTGGACGAGCTGGGGGCTCTTCTCGCGCCCCAACAACTTCGACGAGCTGGTCGCCGAGCGCGTCGGCTCGGCGCTGCCGATCGAGCCAAACCCCTACCCGCTCATCGGCGAGGACCCGAACAAGACCGACGGCGGCTCGGGCAAGCTGCCGATGTTCTTCACCCAGCTCCGCGAGCCCGACGGCACCTGGACGGGGACGATCGGGATCACCTGCCACGGCTGTCACAGCGGCCAGATCACCGGCTCGGGCGCGCCCGGCACGGTGCTCGGCGGCGGCAGCCCGCTCGCCGATCACAACGTCTTCCTCCGCGACATGCTGCCGCTCGGCTACCTCGCGTCGGCGGCGACGATCCTCAACCTCAACCGCACCCGCGGGGTCAACAACGCCAGCGACATCAACCTCGCGTTCTTCTTCCCGCAGGGCGGCTACAGCTACGACGTCGACACGCTCCTCGGCCTCGTCAACTCGGGCACGACCGCGGGCATGGACACGCCGAACTGGTGGAACGTCGGCCACCGCGCGCTGAAGTTCGTCGACGGCGTCTTCCCGATGGACTCGCCGCGCGTCGACATGGTCTTCTACACGCCCTTCACCGGGATCCTCGGCGGCCTCCTCGGGCCGATCAGCGAGGAGGCGCTCGACTGGATGCGCAAGAACGGGCCGCCGGCGAACGACTGGATCTCGATCCTCAAGTCGCCCGAGTACCCCTTCGCGATCGACGAGAACCTCGCCAAGGAGGGCGCGACGCTCTTCCACAACATCGACCTGTGGGCGCCGGAGCGCGACAACCCGATCAAGAACCCCGACGCCGGCAACGGCTCGTGCGCGGCGTGCCACGGCGCCTACGCGCCGCTCTACTTCAACGACCCGGCGTTCGTCGCCAGCCCGCGGATGGAGGGCGTCGCCAGCTACATCACGCCGATCGACGTCATCGGCACCGATCCGGTGCGCCTCGAGGCCAACAACGAGGCGGTGCAGAAGGCCGGCGCGGCGAACTTCTTCGGCTACCCGGAGACCTACATGACCGACCAGGACTGCGGCCCGCAAAACCGCCCCGATCTCGCCGGCGACCGCGAGCCCGGCTACCTGGCGCCGCCGCTCTTCGGCGTCTGGGCGAGCGCCCCATACTTCCACAACGGCTCGGTGCCGAACGTCTGGGAGGTCCTCAAGCCGTCGGAGCGCAAGAGCATCTGGAAGCGCTGGTCGACGCCGCCGCGCCCGGAGCAGGCCGGCAAGGTCGTCATGGGCCACGACACCAACATCAACCGGGCCTACGACAAGGAGAGGATCGGCTGGTTCTACGACGAGATCGAGTGCTCGCTCGCGAACGGCGTCACCCCGTACATCCAGTGCAACCCCAACGGTGACGACGATCCGCTCTTCCAGGAGCTCCTGGCGATGCTCTTCGACAACGTCGTCGCGGTCTGGAACGTCCTCTTCATCCCGCCGCTGACGATGGACCAGATGGAGAACCGCAAGATCTACAACACGTTCATGTACGGGCAGGGCAACGAGGGTCACGAGTTCACGGCCGTTCTCACCGACTACGAGCGCACGGCGATCATGGAGTACCTCAAGACGCTCTAGCGACGGGGACGCGGCGAACACGAGCCACGGGTGACGCGCTGGGGAGGGCGTCACCCGTGGCCTCTTCGCGCGCGCTCGCAGGCGGCGTCTACCAGGCGGCGCCTATCGTCACGCCGCCGTCCGCGACGATCACGACGATCCCCTCCGGCTGTAGCTACAAAACGGCGCGTATGGTCACGCCACCATCCACGACGAACACCTCGCATCCGAGGCGAGGTGGACCGAGGCGAGGCTACCAGGCGGCGCCGATCGTCACGCCGCCGTCGGCGACGATCACCTGGCCGGTGATGAAGGCGGCCGCGTCCGAGGCGAGGAAGACCGCGACCCCGGCGATGTCGTCGGGCTCGCCGATCCGGCCGAGGGGCGTGACCTCCTCGACGCCGGCGAGGAGCGCCGGGTTCTCCCAGAGCGCGCGGGCGAAGTCGGTGCGGATGAGGCCGGGGGCGATCGTGTTGACGCGGACGTTGCGGCCGCCCCACTCGACGGCGAGGTTGCGCGCGAGCTGCATGTCCGCCGCCTTCGAGATGTTGTAGGCGCCGATCAGCGCGTCGCCCCGCAGGCCGCCGATGCTCGAGACGAGGATCACCGCGCCGCCGCCGTTCTCGGCCATCCCGGGGGCGACGCGGTTCGCCAGCCACAGGTTGGCGAGGACGTTGTTGCGCATGATCTTGTCGAAGACCGCGTCCTCGAGGCCGGCCATCGGCCCGAAGTAGGGGTTGGTCGCGGCGTTGCACACGAGGACGTCGATCCGCCCCCAGGTGGCGAGCGTCTCGGCGATCATCGCCTCGAGATCCTCGCGCTTGGAGATGCTCGCCGGGGCGGCGATCGCCTCGCCGCCGGCGTCGCGGATCGCCGCCGCGACCTCCTCGCAGGCCGCGGCCTTGCGGCTCGTGATCACGACGCGCGCCCCGGCGCGCGCCATCTGCTCGGCGATCGCCCGGCCGATCCCGCGGCTCGATCCGGTGATCACCGCGACGCGGCCCGTGAGGTCGAAGAGTCGTGCGTTCGTCGGCATCGCGCCCTCCACCCCTTACTCGAGGAAGTAGTCCTGCACCGGCTCGAGCGCAGGGTCGACGGCGTAGCGGCTGAAGTCGCTGACGCCGGTCTCGCGGAGCACGGCCTCGTCGACGTAGAAGTTGCCGGTCGCCGCCCGGCTGTCGCGGCAGAGGATCGCGTAGGCGGCGTCGGCCATGATCTCCGGCGTCCGGCTGCGGCGCAGCGCCGCGTCGCCGCCGAGCATGTCTACGGCCGCGGTCGCGATCATCGTCTGCGGCCACAGGGCGTTGACCGCGAGGCCCTGGTCGGCGAACTCCGCGGCCATGCCGAGAACGCACATGCTCATCCCGTACTTCGCCATCGTGTAGGCGACGTGGTCCTTGAACCACCGCGGGCGCATGTTGAGCGGCGGCGAGATGTTGAGGATGTGCGGGTTGTCGGCC
>JAGQIT010000428.1 GCA_020431135.1 Myxococcales bacterium
GAGATGTGGGAGCGCTTCTGCTTCTACGGCATGCGGACGATGCTGACGCTCTACCTCGTCGAGTCGCTGCTGATGAAGGACGCGGCGGCCTTCGGGATCTACGGCGCCTACACGGCCCTGGTCTACGCCGCGCCGGTGATCGGCGGGCGCCTCGCGGACAGCCTGATGGGCTACCAGCGGGCGGTGATCCTCGGCGGCGTGATGATGGCGATCGGCGAGTTTACGCTGATCGGCCACAAGTTCGTCGGCGGCGGGGTCGATCTCGCGACCCACCTCATGTACATCGGCATGGCGCTGATCATCGTCGGTAACGGCTACTTCAAGGCCAACATCTCGTCGATCGTCGGCGCCCTCTACTCGGACAAGCCCGAGCTCAAGGACTCGGGCTTCACGATCTTCTACATCGGCATCAACATCGGCGCCCTCCTGGCGACGACGGTGTGCGCCTGGGTCGGCGCGACCTACGGCCGCGAGTACGGCTTCGGCCTCGCCGGCCTCGGCATGCTCGCCGGCCTCGCGCAGTTCCTCGTCGGCCGCCGGCGCTTCGAGGGCAAGGGCCTGCCGCCCGACCCCAAGCGCCTCGACGAGCCGCTCGTCGGCCCGCTGAGCCGCTGGCACCTCGCGGTCATCGCCTCGTTCGCCGCGACCCCGGCGATCTACCTCCTCTTGACCAACGCCGACGTCGTCGGCTGGCTCCTGCTGGCGACCGCGCTCCTGGTCGCCTACTCGCTGATCAGCAACTCGCTCAAGGACGGCACGGTCCAGCTCCACCGGTCGATCGCCCTGCTGATCTTCATGGTCCTCAACGCGATGTGGTGGGCGCTCTTCGAGCAGGCCGGCACCAGCCTCACCCTCTTCGCCGATCGCGCGGTCGACCGCTTCATCGGCGGCTGGGAGATGCCGGCCGAGAACACCCAGTTCTTCAACCCCTTCTTCATCGTCGTCTTCGGCTCGATCTTCGCCAAGATGTGGGTGAAGCTCGACGAGCGGAAGATGAACCCGAACATCCCGGTGAAGTTCGGCCTCGCCTTCCTCCAGCTCGCCGCGGGCTTCTACATGCTCGTCATCGGCTCGCAGTTCGCCGGCCCCGAGTTCAAGGTCCCGCTGATCTTCCTCTCGCTCCTCTACCTCTTCCACACCACCGGCGAGCTCTTCCTGTCGCCGATCGGCCTGTCGATGGTGACCAAGCTCGCGCCGGAGCGGATGGCCGCGAGCGTCATGGGGGCGTGGTTCTTGAGCTGGGCCGGCGCCAACTTCCTCGGCGGCCAGATCGCCAAGCTCACCGGCGGCGAGGGGGGCGAGGGCGCGCCGGTGTCGGCGCAGACCGTCCTCGAGACCTACATCGGCGTCTACGAGGGCTTCGCCTACGTGATCGCCGCGGTCGGCGTACTCATCCTCGTCCTCAACAAGCCGTTCAACAAGCTGATGCACGGCATCCGCTGACGCGCCCCGAAGGGCGAAGACCGGACCCCGCGGCGCGCCGCCGCGGGGTTCGTCTCATTCGCGACGCAGACCCCCGCACGACGCGACCGCGCGCCGCTACGCCGCCCCTTGCTGCTCCTCGGCGTTCGCGCTCCGCCGCGCTCGACCGCGTGCGACACTCTCTCAGTGGCGCGCGGACGTTGGGGTTTGGTGGGGCTGGCGGCGGGTCTCCTCGTCGCCTGCGCGGGTGAGGAGCCCGAGGACACGGGCGAGGTGATGTACTGCGGCCTCGTCGACGACCCGGCGATGGAGGGGCCCTGGATGACGGCGACGAACCTCGGCGAGGAGCTCGTCGACGGCGCCGACCTCATCCTCGAGTGCGGCTTCCAGGGCCTCTACATGTTCGAGATCCACCCGAGGATCGGCGGCGTGAGCTCGAGCAACGACTACCTCAGCCTCAACTGGTACCTCGACATCGAGGGTCGAAACGACGGCCCCGCGGGCCACTTCGCCGCCCGCGACTTCGAGCAGATCTTCATCGGCTGCCCGAGCAACGGCGGCCCGCGGACGATCCAGGTGATCCTCGACGGACCCCTCGACGCGATCACCCCGCTCGACGGCCTCCCGGCCCGCTTCTACGCCGAGCTCGACACCCTCGACGGGCCCCGCACGATCGACGTCGACCTGACGATCCGGCTCTTCGGGGACGACGACAACTGGTCGTGGTGCGACCACGAGTGAGCGCCCCCGTCCGGAGCCCTACCCCGGCAGCGCGCACTTGCCGGTCGCGTGGTCCGAGTTGTTGTCGGTCCGGCACTCGTGCCACGGGTGGTCCGGCATGCCGTCGTCGGCGACCACGTAGACGTCGACGAGGCCGTCCTTGATCGCGTCCGACGGGTTCGGCAGGTCGAGGATCACGTCCTCCGCCTCGGCCGGGTAGAGGTCCTTGGTCGTGACCTCCTGGCCGAGGAGAACGCCGCCCATCTGCGGGTCTCCCTCGTAGAAGCCGACGACGACGCCGGCCGGCACCGCCGCCTGCCCGAGGTTGCGGACGCGGGCGACGAGGCCGTAGTCGCCGACGCAGCGCGGGAAGACGCGGACGACGAGGTCGGGCGCCGACAGCTCGCCCTCGGGCTGGACGTTCTGGCGGAAGTTGTTGAGCCCCGGCACCGACCAGTTGGGCTGCTCCATCGCCGGCACCGAGCCGTCCTCGTTGATGTTCGTCACGTGGTAGGCGTGCTGGTTCCAGATCCGCCTGGTCCGCACCCACTGGTCGTTGGCGTCGCCGAAGACCCGGATCCCGCGGGTCTTGACGCCGCCGCAGTTGAGCCCCGAGTAGTCGTTCGAGGCGACGACGATGTCGGCCTGGCCGTCGTTGTCGACGTCGGCGACGAGCGGGTACTCGTGCAGCGTCCCTGAGGTGTTGCAGACCTGGGCGAGGACGTCGCCGGTGCTGCCGTTGTAGATCCGCATGTAGATCTCGTCGGCGTAGACGACCTCGTCCTGGCCGTCGCCGTTGAAGTCGAAGACCGACGAGCCGGTGAACGCCGACGAGCAGTCCTGGGTCTGCTTGATCCACAGGAAGGTGTCGAGGTTGGCGACGTTGGGGTCGACGAGCTTGCTGCCGTCGAAGACCGCGTAGCCGATGCCGCCGGCGACGCCGACGTCCGGGACGCCGTCGCCGTTGAAGTCGGCGATCGTCGGCGGGCCGCCGCCGCCGATGTTGCCGGCCGAGCCGGGCGCGCACAGGCTCGGCGGCAGCGCGCCGTTGATGTCGACGTTGGCGCGGATCACCTCGAACTTGTTGGGCAGGTTCGGGTCGTAGCGCCAGATGTGGAGGTGGTGCGGGCCCTGGCCGTGGACGTTGTAGATCGCGACGATCTCCGGCTTGCCGTCGAGGTCGAAGTCGGCGACCGCCGGGAAGGTGCCGCCGAGCTTGGTGTCGACGAGGAGGCCGCCGGCGGAGTTGAAGATCCGCGTCGGCGTGACGACGTCGAGGAGGCCGTCGGCGTCGACGTCGGCGGCGATCGTCTTCTCCGACCACCAGCTCGGGCCGACGACCGGGATCGGCACCTTGGTCGCGCCGGTCTTGCCGTCGAGGAGCGCCCCCTGGACCAGGACCTCGACCTCGCCGTCGCCGTCGAAGTCGGCGATCGACGGCATGTCGCAGAGCACGGCGCCGGAGATCCACAGGTCGCTGCCGTCCGCGTTGAAGGCCCGGACCTTGTTGGTGTCGGTGCAGGCGACGATCTCGTTGCCGGGCTGGCCGTCGATGTTGCCGGCGGCGAGCGCCCGCCCGGCCCACAGGCGATCGGTCTGCGGGTTGATCGCGAACTTCTCGACGATCTCGCCGCCGACGATCGAGATCGCGTAGAGGGTGCCGTTGGTGTTGTAGGCGCCGCCAGCGAACGACATGAAGACGATCTCGGGGATGTCGCGCTCGTCGACGACCTCGTCGCAGTTGTCGTCGTCGAGCTGGACGACGATCGGCGGCATCATCACGCTCGCCTTGTTCCAGTGGTACTTGAGCTCCGGGTTGAAGCTGTTCTCGGGGATGTACTCGCAGGCCGGGAGGCAGGTGATCTCCTCCCCCTCCTCGGGGATCACGCCCTCCTCGCACTCGGGCGGGCTCGGCAGGCACTTGCCGGTCGCCGGCATGTAGCCGCCCTCGCACATGTCGCCGCCCATCGATCCCGGCTCGCCGAGGGTGTACTCGCAGTAGGAGCCCTCGGGGCACTCGCTGGCGTCGATGCAGGTGGCGCCCGGGATCACGCACTGGAGGAAGGAGCACACCGCGTCGCCCTCGCAGCAGATGTCGCCGCAGACCTGGTCTTGCGAGCAGCACACGCCGCCGACGCAGACGCCGTCCTCGCAGGTCTCCTCGCAGGCCGGGCCCATGTCGGGCACGGGGCCGCTGTCGGACTCGGACGCCGTCGTCCCGACCGAGTCGCTGGCGGTGCCGGTGGTGGTCGTCGTCCCGGCGCTGTCGCTGTCGGTCCCGCTCGCGCTCGTGCCGGTGTCGGTCCCGCTCGCGCTCTCGGTGGCGGTCGCCGTCGCCGTATCCGTCGCCG
>JAGQIT010000429.1:0-269 GCA_020431135.1 Myxococcales bacterium
AACGACGGCCTCGGCGCGGGCGGCCCAGCGCAGCTCGACCCAGCGCGTGTCGGCGCCGGGGATCGCCGCGAGCTCCTCCGGGTCGCCCGCGGCCGCGGCGAGGAGCCCGTCGGTGTCGGCGCCGTAGCGGCCGAGGAGGCGGAGGCTGATCTGCGGCGTCGCGTCGCCGCCGAGCGCCGCCGCGATCTGGCCGCCGAGCTCGATCGGCGGCGGCGCGAAGATCGGCGCGTCGCTGGCCATGCGCGGGATCTCGGGGAGGTCGCGGCGGA
>JAGQIT010000429.1:294-3623 GCA_020431135.1 Myxococcales bacterium
AGGTCGTGAGCTTGCCGCCGGTCACCGTCCACAGGCCGTGCTCGTGCCAGATCGCGTGGTCGCGCGGCTCCTTCGACGGGTCGGCGCTGCCGTGGGCGACCACCGGGCGGACGCCGGCGTAGGTCGAGACGACGTCGGCGCGGTCGATCCCAGCCTCCGGGAAGATCGCGCGGACGGCCGCCAGCAGGTAGTCGACCTCGGCGTCGGTGATCCGCGGCTCGAGGTCGAGGTCGTCGCTATGGTCGAGGTCGGTCGTGCCGACGAGCGTCGCCCCCTCCCACGGGTAGATGTAGAGGACGCGGCCGTCGGCCCTGTTCGGCGCGAGGAGGGCGGCGTCGACCGGCAGGCGGTCGCGGGCGAAGACGAGGTGCGAGCCCCGCAGCGGCCGCATCTTGCGCGCGAGCCCGAGGTCGGCGCGGAGCTTGTCGACCCAGACGCCGGCGGCGTTGACGACGACGCGGGCGCGGGCCGTGACCTCGGCGCCGGTGAGCGCGTCGCGGATCGTCGCCCCCGTGACCCGCTCGCCCTCGCGGAGCAGCGCGGTCGCCTCGGCGTAGTTGAGGACGGTCGCGCCGGCGCGGGCGGCCTCGCGGAGGACGCGGAGGACGAGGCGGGCGTCGTCGGTCTCGGCGTCGGTGTAGCTGTAGCCGCCGCGGAGGCCGGCGGCGTTCATCCCCGGGAAGCGGGCGGCCATCGCCGCCGGGCTCAGGCGGCGGACGTCGTGGGTCTGCGAGAGCTTGTCGTAGAGCCACAGGCCGGCCTGGAGCTTGGCGGTCGAGGTCCAGGCGTCGCCCTCGTAGACCGGGAAGACGAAGTCGAGGGTCTCGATGAGGCCGCCGCCGTCGCGGAGGAGGCGGTCGCGCTCGCGGACCGAGGTGATCGTCGTCCCGAATTGCAGGTTGGCGAGGTAGCGGACGCCGCCGTGGACCATCTTCGACGACCGGCTCGAGGTCCCCCAGGCGAAGTCGTGGCCCTCGACGAGGAGCACCTTGAGGCCGAGGCCGGCGGCCTCGCGGGCGATCCCGGCGCCCGTGATCCCGCCGCCGATGATCAGGAGATCCCACCGCCGCTCGAGGTCGGCCCAGATCGCCGCCCGGCGGCTCTCGTCCCAGCGCTGCGCGTTCGTCTCCACTGCGCCCCTATTTAGCAGAGCTTGCCGGGGTTCATCCGCCCGTCGGGGTCAAAGCTGCGCATGAGGCCGCGGATCGCCGCGATCCCGAGGGCGCCCTTCTCGGCCGGCAGGTAGGGCGAGTGGTCGGCGCCGACCCCGTGCTGGTGCGAGATGGTCCCGCCGCTGAGGACGATCGCCTCGCTCACCGCCTCCTTGAGCCGGCGCCAGCGGGCGAGGGTCTCGTCGGGGTCGGGCGCGAGGCGGAAGACGAAGGTCGAGTAGACGCTCGAGCCGACCGGGTAGACGTGCGAGAGGTGGGTGAAGACGAGGCCGCGCTCGCCCTCGGCGGCGATCGCCGCGTTGGCGGCGTCCTCGATGTGGTTCATCGTCGCGGTCACCCGCGTCCAGGGGATCGCGGTCTCGACGGTGTCGATGCCGTAGCCGCGCTCCCACAGGGCGTTGCGCAGGTAGGCGTTGCGGAAGCGGCCGCGCCGCCAGGCGCCGGCGATCTTCGCCGGTCCGGCGACGCCGCCGGCGGCGAGCACCGCCCAGCGGACCTGTCTCTCGAGGAAGGCGACCTCGCGGGCGCCGCCGGTGAAGCCGAGCATCAGCATGCAGCGCTCGTCGCCGAGGCCGCGCAGGCGGAGGACGCCGCCGAGGAGCTTGGCGAGGGTCGGGTGGCCGGCGAGGGCGAGCTGCGTCCGGGTCTCGACGGCGTTCGACAGGCGGACCATCGACAGCGGCACGCGGGCCTGGGCGAGCTCGCGGACGAGGCGGCAGCCGACGGTCCACGACGGCATGAAGTAGGCGCGGAAGCGCTCGACCTCGGGGAGCCTGGAGACGCGGACGATCGCGTCGGTGATGATCCCGAGGCGGCCTTCGGAGCCGAGGATCATCTCGCGGACGTCGGGGCCGGCGGCGCTCGCCGGGAAGCACGGGAGGTCGAGGGCGCCGCTCGGGGTCTCGAGGTGGCCGCCGACGAAGAGCCCCTCGATCCGGCCGTAGCGCAGCGACTGCTGGCCGCTCGAGCGCGTGGCGATCCAGCCGCCGAGGGTCGAGTGCTCGAAGGACTGCGGGAAGTGCCCGAGCGTGTAGCCGTGGGCGCGGAGCTGGGCCTCGAGGGCCGGGCCGGTGACGCCGGCGCCGAAGGTCGCGAGGTGGCTCTCCTCGTCGAGGTGCTCGAGGCCGGCGAGCGCCCCGAGGGCGATCGTCAGCACCGGCGTGTCGCCGCGCGACGGGTTGATGTGGCCGACCACGCTGGTGCCGCCGCCGTAGGGGATCACCCGGGCGCCGGCCTCGGCGGCGTACTTGAGGAGCGCCGCGACCTGGGCGCGGTCGATCGGCGCGGCGACGCCGTCGGGGGCCGCGTCGATCCGCCCGCTGCGCACGTCGACCCAGTCGGCGAAGGACTGGCCCCGGGCGTGGCGCAGGCGGCTCGGCGCGCCGCGGTCGACCAGCGGGTGCGCGGGCAGGCGCGACTCCGGGAGGCTCTGCGCGGTCGCGGCGAAGGTCGCGTCCGCGGGGCGCTCGCTCGCGCCGATCGCCTGGCGGAGGAAGGCCTCGGTCGCCGGCTTGGGTTCGACGTCGATGGACTCCAGGCCCCAACCGTTCCAGCGTCGCATGGGTCGCTCCTGCGCGCCGCAGCGGGTCGCGCCGGCGCTGAGGGTCGCCGAAGGGGCGGAGGGCGTCAACCGCGGGGCGCAGGGAGGCAGGCTTTGCGTGGGCGAGGCGAGCGCCGGAGCGAGGGCAGGCGTCACTCCAGCGACATGCGCTGCGCGCGGGGCAGCGTCGCGGCAGATCGCCGGCGAGGTGCGGTCAGGCGGCGGCGCGGAGCTCCGCGGCGATCCGCTCGCGGGCGCGGACGAGGCGGACCGAGACGTTGCGCTCCGAGATCCCGAGGATGTCAGCGATCTCGGCGTAGCTCTTGCCCTCGAGGCGCAGCGCCAGGGTCGAGCGCGGCCCCTCGGGGAGGCGGGCGAGCGCCCGCTCGAGCTGGGCGTGCTCGTCGGCGCGGTCCATCCACGACTCGATGCACGCGCTCGGATCGCCGACCTCGTCGGTGTACTCGTCGACGTCGAGGCGGCCGCGGCGGCGGAGGATCCGGTAGCAGCAGTAGCGGGCGACCCGGTAGACGAAGGTCCGCAGCGACGACTCGCCGCGGAAGGCCGGCAGCGCCTGCCACAGCGCCAGCGAGATGTCCTGCTCGAGGTCCTCGCGC
>JAGQIT010000430.1 GCA_020431135.1 Myxococcales bacterium
TCTACGTCTACACCTTCGAGCAGCTCCCGCTGATCGCCGCCGCGCTGCGTGCCGTGAACCTGGCCGAGCGGGCAGGGTACACGGAGCCGCGCGCCGTCGCCTTCCTCGCCTACGCCGCCGGCCTCCTCGGCGCCGAGGGCCTCGCCGAGCGCTACTTCGAGGCCGGTCACGCGGGGGCCGAGTCGTCGGACGACGTCGCCGCGCGCTGCGATCTCGGGGTGATGGCCGCGGTCTTCGCCACCGGGCGCGGCGAGTTCGTCCGCGCCGTCGAGCTCGGGCGCGCGGCCGTCGAGGTCGCGCGCAGCAGCGGCTTCGCCCTCGGCGTCGCCCAGGCGGAGGGGATCCTCGGCTGCGTCGCCTACTACCGCGGCGACCTCGCGTCCTTCCACAAGTCGTACAAGGCGGCGAGCGAGGCGCTGCGCGGGTCGCAGAGCGGCCACGCGCGCGGCCTCGGCTGGGGCCTGTGTTGGGCGCTCAGCGAGCTCGGCCGCGACGACGAGGCGATGGCCCGCAACGAGGCGATCCTCGCCGAGGCGCCGCCCGAGGAGAAGCTCCTCCTGTCGATGACCTACAGCCTCCGCGCGATCCTCCTCGCCCGCAAGGGTCGGCTCACCGAGGCGGTCGAGGCCGCCGACGAGACCATGCGTCACGCCGACGTCGGCTCGGTCCCTGGGAACACGCCGGTGATCCTCGCCGGCCCGGCGGAGGCCTACCTCGCGGCCTGGGAGGCGATCCTCGGCAGCGAGCCGGCGCAGGCCGAGGAGCTGCGCAAGAAGGCGAAGAAGCAGCTCCGGGCGATCCGCCTGTGGGCCCGCCTCAACCCGATCGGCCGGCCGCTCGTCGATCTCCTCGGCGGCCGGATCGCCTTCCTCGAGGGGGCGCCGGCGCGGGCGGAGGCGTCCTGGACCGCCGCCCTCGGCCAGGCGGAGGCGCTCCAGCTCCGCCTCTGGGTCGGCCAGGCCCAGCTCCAGCTCGCGCTCTACGGCGATCGCCGCAGCCGCGATCGCCACCGCGCCGCCGCCGAGCACACGCTGCGTCGCTGCGGCGCCCACTTCCGCCTCGGCCCGCTCGGCAACTACCGGGCGCTGCTCTCGAGCACGCCCGACTAGCGGTCCGCGGCGGACGCCCCGAGCGGGGCGACGTAGTACCAGCGGCCGCCGCTGTGGCGGAAGAGGCTGCGCTCCTCGAACGACACGTCGTCGCCGCCGCGGCGGAGCTGGGCGAAGAAGCGGACCTCGCCGTGCTCGTCGGTGATCGGGCTGACCTCGCGGATCTCGAGGCGCTCGAAGGTCGTCAGGCGGGCGAAGAGGCGGAGGTCGTCGGCCCAGGCCGCGCGGTCCTGGCGAAACACCGGGCCCTCGGGGTCGGTCGTCGCCATCACATAGTCGACGTCGCCGACGGCGTAGGCGGCGTAGCGCGAGCGCATCAGCGCCTCGGGGGTCGGCGCCGCGGCGCCGTTGTGGAGCGGTCGACAGCAGCGCTTGAACTTGATCCCGGAGCCGCAGGGGCAGGGGGCGTTGGCGGAGCGGCCCATGGCCGTGGATACATACCGCAGTCGCGCCCAGGCGCGTCGACGGTGCGGTGAGCGTGGTCGACGCGTCGCGCTCGCTCGCGCGTCGCTGACCGAGCGTCGAGGTCGTCGCGTCGGCGGGATGCTAGCGTTCGACGCCCGCCCGAGGTGCGGCGCCGACGGGCGAGCGAAGGGCGCGTGACCCCTCGCGCGGTCGCGTCCGCGGCCCCTCGGCCGGAGCGATCTCCGAGACAGGCTCGCGGATCCGCGCGGCGCGATCGCGGTCGCGCATCCGATGTCACATTTCCGCGCGCCGTGCTCAGAGTCGCGCGCGATCGGCGCTTGCTGGAAATTCCCCCGCTGATAGCGTCGTCGGCCGGATGAGCGAGACGCCTCGGATCAGCCTGCGGGCCCTCGGCGAGAGCGACGCGGGGACGCGCGAGGGAAATGAGGACGCCCTCCTCATCGCGCCGGCGCTCGGCCTCTTCGCGGTCTGCGACGGCGTCGCCGGTCGCCTCGGGGGGGCGTGCGCGAGCGCCGAGGCGACCGCGATCATCGAGGCGTCGGTCCGCCGGTTCCTCCGCGACTCTGGCCCGAGCTCGACGAGCGCGGACGCCGACGAACGCCGTCGCGCCCTCGGTCAGCACCTCCGCGCGGCGTTCGTCGAGGCCAACGCCGCGCTCCTCCGCCGCGGCCGCGCCGAGCCCGAGGTCCGCGGCCTGGCGACGACGGCCTCGGCGCTCCTCATCGTCGGCGGCGACGCGGTTCTCGCCCACATCGGCGACTCGCGGATCTACCGGATCCGCGGCGACGAGGTCGCCCAGCTCACCCGCGACCACAGCTTCGCGGCCTGGGCCGAGCGCGGCGGGATCGCCCCCGACAAGGCGGCGCGGCTGCGCGGCGTGACCGAGGTCCTCGGCCTGCGCGAGTCCCCGCAGATCGACGTCGAGCCCGTCGACGTCGCGCCGGGCGATCGCTTCCTCCTGTGCACCGACGGCCTCTACGCGCACCTCGGCGGCGACGCTGAGATCGCCGCGCTCGTCGGCGGTCCGCTCGACCAGGTCGCCGGGCGGGCCCTCGATCGCGCCCGCAGGGCCGCGGACGTCGACAACATCACGGCGGTCGTCGTCGCCTGCGAGAGCGCCTGACCTTTTAGTCATGTCACGCGGTCGCGCGTGCTGATCGCTGGACGGCTCACTAGGGCGCGGCGAAGACCTGCGTCCAGGTGTGGCCGTAGGCCCCGCCGCCGACGTAGCCGACGCCGATCTCCGAGAACGACGGGTTCATGATGTTGGCGCAGTGGCCGTCGCTGCCCATCCACTGGTCCATCACGCCTGCCGCGGTCGCGCTGCCGCCGGCGATGTTCTCGCCCCACGTGCTGTAGCTGTACTCGGCCTCGGTGATCCGGTCGGCGGGCGAGCTGCCCTCCGGGGAGGAGTGCGAGAAGTAGTCGCGGTCGACCATGTCTTGGGTGTGGCGGCGGGCGGCGCAGCGGAGGTTGGCGTTCATCGTCAGCGGCGCCGTCGCGGCGAAGCTCCCCGAACCCCCGCAGCTCGCCCCCGCGGCTCGGCGCTCGTTGACGAGCTCGAGCACCTCCTCCTCGAGCGCGGCCGCGGCCTCGTCCCAGTCGGCGACGGCGTCGCAGTAGGCGATGTCGGGGACCTCGTCGTCGCCGCAGCTCGTCGCCGCGAGGACCGCCAAGAGGGCGCCGCCAACCACTCGCCGCGTCGATCGTCGCGTCATCGGATCACGGTAGCGGACGGCGCCGCGCCGCACCATCGATCTCTGGCGCCGCGCCCGAGGTGCGCGGCGCCGAGCCTGCTAGGAGGCCAGCCGAGAGGGCCGACGAGCGCTGCGCGAGAGCACTCGTCGAATCCTCGGAGAGCCGCCTAGGCGGCGCTGGCCGTAGGGTCAGGCGGTCCGGCGCCCTCTTTGGCGCGTCGACGCGCCCGCCACAGGAGGCCGACGTAGACGCAGTCGAAGAGGAAGATCGTGATGAAGAGGAAGTAGAAGAACGAGTCCGGCGACAGCGGCGAGTAGGCGACCGGCGACAGCGGGTGGATCTTCGGGAAGAGGAAGACGCACTGGATCGACGCCAGCCCGGTGCCGAAGAGCTTGCACCACGCGGCGCCCCAGCTCAGGCCGTGGAGGTCGCGGCGCGCGAAGTAGAAGAAGGGGAAGATGATGCTCATCACCAGGTTGATGATGAACGCGGCGATGAAGCCGAGCGTGTCGTGGAAGGTCGTGACGAAGGTGTACTGCCCCCAGAACGCGAGGAGCAGCGCGACGCAGACGATCGGGTAGTAGAGGCGCTTGATCTCCGGGATCCGCTGCTCCTTCCGGCCGAAGCGGAAGAGCTGGTAGAGGATCAGGACGTCGAGGATGAACCACGCGCGGTCGACCCACTTCCAGAAGGGCACCTCGTCGGGGAGCACCCACGAGTCCATGAACTCCCAGGTGAAGTTGAGGCAGATCGGGATCAGCGGGATCGCGTAGGTCTTGTCCTTGAACCCCTTGCGGATCACGAGGACGTAGGCGACGAGCCACAGCGCGTAGCCGATCGCCCCGAGGAGGTTGTAGGGGGCGAGGAGGTCGAAGGGCTGGCCCTGATCGAGCTGGTAGATCGGGAAGGTGCCGATCGGGTTGAGGCCCGCGAGGGCGTCCGCGATCACGAGCTCGCTCCGTCGGCGTCGCTGTTCTTGTCCTTGTCCTTGTCCTTGCCGAAGATCCAGCCGCCGAGGCGATCCCAGATGCTCGGCTCGACCTCATCCGGGAGGTCCCAGTAGGTCCGCAGGCTCGTCGGGATCGTGAAGTCGGTCCGGTTGCCGCCGCGGTCGACGTCGATCCAGAACTGGATGTAGGCCATGCAGATCGTCCGCAGGAGGCGGTGGCGGTGGGCCTCGGCGTCGATCAGGCTGGCGATCCGCCCGCCGATCTCGGTGGCGATGGAGACGAGCTTGTCCTCAAAGCGGTGCTCGGGGACCCCGAGGCCGTCGGCGACGCCCGGGTAGCCCTCGAAGAAGAGGCGCATCAGCGACGCCGGCACGTCGTCGAAGATCGACAGCGGCATGTTCGCCTCGAGCATCTCGAGGAGCGCCGCGGTCATCAGCCGGCCCTCGTCGGAGGGGGCGATCTGGCGGTCGTGGATCTTCTTGGTCAGGATCGTCGCCTCCTCGAGCGTGTCGGGGATCATCTCGGGGCGCAGGCCCATGATCCCGCCGATCGCCCGCCAGGCGTCGAGGTAGGCGGCGGCGCCCTTCTCGTCGTAGTCGATGTGGAGCGCGCGCAGGCCCTCGAGGACGACCTCCGAGAAGGTCATAAGGGTGCCGGCGAGGTCCTCCTGGTTGATCGGCACGCCGAGCTTCGCCGTGTCCCAAGGGTTGTCCTTGTCGTTGAGGATGAGATGGCGGACCGCGGCGTGCATCAGGCGGACCTTCTGCGCCGTGCGGATCCCCTTGCCGGTCGGGCTCAGGCCGCCCGGGGTCATGACGTCGACGACCATCTGCGTCGTCTCGAAGAGCCGCCGGTTCGGGCGCTTGGCGAGGTAGGCCGTGCGGTAGAGGACCTGGACGCCCTTGCGCGCGGCGTAGGCCGCCGGCAGCGAGAAGCAGGCGAGGGTCAGGAGGATCTCCGGGCCGTGGGTGGCGAAGAACTCCTCGCCGGCCTCGATGCGGGTCAGCTCCGGGAGGTCGAACTCGGCGGTCGCCTCGAAGTAGTCGCGGAGCTCCGGGGGGAGGTCCTCGGGGACCGCCTGGTCGTTGCGGATGAGGGTGTTCATCAGCGCCTGGACCGCGGCGACGTCACCGCTGCCGAGGAGCTTGGCGACGGCCTCATCGGCGAGGGGATCGCCGTGCTGGCGCATTTCATCGAGGGTGGCGTCGGTCCAGCGGGAGTCCTTCATCGCGGCGGAGGATATCCCGGGCGTCGGCGGATGTGGACGAGCCGATGGGATGGTCCCGCCGACGCGGGCGCTTGCGAGCGCGGGGATGCCTACGCGACCTGCGCGTGTTTCTTTGCCGCGCCGTCCGTCGCGACGAGACGCTGAAAAGGCCGCTGCGTGGATCGCGATGTGGCGCCAAGCGACCGCTGTAGCCCCGCTCTGAACGCGGTACGGAAGGTGCATAGGCGGGAGCGCGACCCCTAGGACGCGTTGTCGCGCTGACGCGGCGTGACCCCTGGGTCAGGCTCTGACCGAGAGGTCGATCATGACGGATCTCTTTGCAGCACGCGCCCAGATGGCGCTCTCCCTCGGATTCCACATCATCTTCGCCGTCGTCGGCGTGGCGATGCCACTGCTGATGGTCCTCGCCGAGCGCCTCTACCTGAAGACGGGCGACGGCGAGTACCTCGAGCTCGCCAAGCGCTGGTCGAAGGGCACGGCGATCATGTTCGCCGTCGGTGCGGTCTCGGGGACCGTGCTCTCCTTCGAGCTCGGCCTGCTGTGGCCGGAGTTCATGGCCTACGCCGGGCCGATCATCGGCATGCCCTTCTCGCTCGAGGGCTTCGCCTTCTTCTTCGAGGCGATCTTCCTCGGGATCTACCTCTACGGCTGGAAGAAGGTGACGCCGCGGGCCCACCTCGCCGCCGGGATCATGGTCCTCCTCAGCGGCAGCCTGTCGGCGCTCTTCGTCGTCACCGCCAACGGCTGGATGAACACGCCGGCCGGCTACGCCTACACGAACGGCGTCCTCGAGGTCGACCTCTGGGCCGCGATGTGGAACCCGGCGGCGCTCGCCGAGGCGATGCACATGCTCACCGCCGCCTTCGCGGCCGTCGGCTTCGCGGTCGCGGGGATCCACGCGGCGATGCTCCTGCGCGGGGCGAGGCGCTCGTTCCACGAGCGAGCGCTGGCGATCGCCCTCGGCGTCGGCGGGGTCTTCGCGATCCTCTCGCCGCTGACCGGCGACGTCGCGGCCCAGCGCCTCTTCGAGTACCAGCCGATCAAGCTCGCGGCGATGGAGGGGCACTGGGAGACCGAGGCCGCGGCGCCGCTGCGGATCGGCGGGATCCCGGACGAGGAGGCGGAGGTCACCCGCTACTCGATCGACGTCCCCTACGCGCTCTCCTTCCTCGCCACCCACGATCCCAACGCCGTAGTCCAGGGCCTCAAGGACTTCCCGAAGGACGAGCGCCCGCCGGTCGCCGTCACCCACTACGCCTTCCAGATCATGGTCGGCGCCGGCACCCTGATGATGGGCATCGCCGTCTTCGCCGGCGTCCAGTCGCTGCGCCGCCGGCGGATCGCCGACCAGCCGCGCCTCCTCAAGGCGCTGGTCATGGCGTCGCCGCTCGGCTTCATCGCGGTCGAGGCGGGCTGGACCGTGACCGAGGTCGGGCGCCAGCCGTGGATCATCTACGGGGTCATGCGGACCGCCGACGCGGTCACGCCGATGCCCGGGCTCGCGGTCCCCTTCGTCACCTTCACGGCCCTCTACGCGGTCCTCGGGGTCGCGGTGGTGGTCCTCCTTCGGCGCCAGGTCTTCGCCGCCGAGCCGGAGGCGCTCGCGGTCGCGGAGGGGGCTGCGGCTCCCGGGGAGGAGGTGGGTCATGGAGCCTGAGCTCCTCATCGCCGGGGTGATCGCGATCGCCCTCATCATCTACACCCTCACGGCCGGCGCTGACTTCGGCGGCGGCGTCTGGGATCTTCTCGCCCGCGGCCCGCGGGCGGCCGACCAGCGCCGGGTGATCGCCGAGGCGATCGCGCCGATCTGGGAGGCCAACCACGTCTGGCTGATCCTCGTGGTCGTCCTCCTCTTCGTCTGCTTCCCGGCGGCCTTCGCCGCGCTGAGCACGGCGCTGCACATCCCGCTGACGGTGATGCTGATCGGCGTCGTCCTCCGCGGCTCGGCCTTCACCTTCCGGGCCTACGACCCGAAGGGCGGCGCCGGGGCGCGGCGCTGGAGCCGGGTCTTCGCGATCTCCAGCCTGCTCACGCCGATCGCCCTCGGCGTCACCCTCGGGGCCGTCAGCGGCGGCTTCGAGCGCGACCCGACGACCCGACTGGTGCAGACCGACTTCATCAGCCACTGGCTCGCCGCCTACCCCTTCGCGGTCGGCCTCTTCACGCTCGCGCTCTTCGCCTTCCTCGCCGCCGTCTACCTCGTCGGCGAGGCCGACGACGCCGAGCTGAAGGCGATCTTCCGCCGCAAGGCGCTGGGTTCGGGGGTCGCCGTCGGCGTCGCCGCGCTGATCGCCTACAGGGCCGCAGAGACAGGGGCGCCGGAGATCGGCGGCGACCTCACGAGCTCGCCCTGGGCCCTGCCGCTCCACCTCGTCACCGGGGCCGCGGCGGTCGTTGCCCTCGTCGCCCTGGCCCGCGGCCGCGATCGCGTCGCGCGCGTCGCGGCGATGGGGCAGGGGGCGCTGATCGTCGCCGGCTGGGCCGCCGCGCAGTTCCCCTACCTCGCGGTGCCCGGCTACAAGATCGCCGACGAGGCGGCGCCGCCCGAGGTTCTCTGGCCGGTGCTGATCGCCCTCGGCCTCGGCGCCGTGCTCCTCGTGCCGATGATGGCGTACCTCTTCGTCGTCTTTAAGAAGCGCTGAACGACGCGCTGTGGGGTGGCTGCCTGGGTATTCGACGCGCGCTCTCGCGTCGAGGACGTCGCCAACGCCGGTGCTCGGGGCGTCGTCCTCGACACACACCTCGAGCTCTAGACGCGGCCACGTGTGCCCTCCAGCGCGATGAGATGTCCGAATAGACATCTCCTATCGGTGAGGTCCGCGAGCGCGGAGCCGGACGAGGACACCGCAAGAAGTTCGTTCTCCACCCACCCGCGGCGCGAACTTCTTTCCGCGTCGATCGTCGCCTAGAGCTCGCATCGTAGAGAGATGCGTCCCCGTCTTCGCAGCCCGCTCCTCATCGCCGTCGTCGGCGCGCCGTTCCTCATGAGTGGCTGCTCCGGCGACGACGGCGCGACCGCAGGTACCGCAACCACGTCCACGAGCTCGACCACGAGCTCGACCGCCGACGAGTCGACGTCGAGTTCGACGACCGACCAGTCGTCGTCGACGACCGAGGAGTCGACGAGCGAGGGGATGGAGACCACCGGCGCGCCGGCGACGGTGACCATCTCGGGGCGGCTCAGGGTCATGCCCGACGGCTACAAGTTGGTCACCCAGGGCGACATCTGCTTCGTCACCCCCGATCAGGCGGTCGGCCCGTGCACGTTGAGCGACAACTACGGCCGCTACGAGCTCGAGGGGGTGCCTGCCGACACCCAAGGCGCGCTCCTCTTCAAGGACAACCTGATCGTCAGCTTCGCCATGGCGCTGCACACCGCGGCCGATGACCTCGATGTCTCCCTGACGATCGACACCCCGGCGCTTGTCCAGTCCTACTACGACGACACGGGGGTCGAGCGGATCGACGGGCGCGTCGTCGTCCTCACAGAGGTCTACCCCGCGGCCCCCGGCTACAGCGCGACCCTTGAGCCGGCCGTCGGCGACGGCCCCTTCTACTACGAGACAGTCGGCGGGATCCTCGATCTCGAGGCGACCGAGAGCAGCGACAAGGTCGCCATGGCCGTCTTCCTCAACGTCGACCCGGCGCTCGCGCCCTTCGCCGCGCCGATGAGCAAGGACGGCGTCGTCTGCGAGACGACGAAATACGGCGTCACATACGCGGACAGCTTCGTCCCCGACGAGGCGGACATCCTCTACTTTTCACGGACATGTCGCTAGGGTCAGTATTTCTCTGAGGCCGTGGAGCGCGGCCTGCGACTCCTCGTCTTCGAGGTCATGTTCCCCCTCGCCTACGCGTCGCCGGGCGCGAGCGCGGCGTGGATCCGCCGCGCCAGGGCGTCCTTGGTGAACGGCTTCTCGAGGAGCTGGATCCCCGGATCGAGGCGGCCGTGGTGGAGGATCGCGTTCTCGGTGTACCCCGAGGTGTAGAGCACGGCGAGGCCCGGGCGCAGGCGCGCCGCCTCCGCGGCGAGCTGGGCGCCGTTGACGTCGCCGGGGAGGACGACGTCGGTGAAGAGGAGATCGACGCGCGCCGGGCCGCGCAGGATCTCGAGGGCCGCGGCCGCGTTTCCGCAGTCGAGGGTCGCGTAGCCGAGGCCCTCGAGGATGTGGACGGACACCCGCCGGACCGGGGCGTCGTCCTCGACGACGAGGACCACCGAGCCGTCGCCCCGCGGCACGGGCCCGCTCGTCCGCAGCGCGCCGCCGTGGGCGGCGGTCTCGTCGGTGCTGCGCGGGAAGTAGAGCTTCACCGTCGTGCCGACGCCGGGCTCGCTGTAGATCTTGACGTGGCCCCGCGACTGGCGGACGAAGCCGTAGACCATGCTGAGGCCGAGGCCCGAGCCGCGGCCGAGGCCCTTGGTGGTGAAGAAGGGCTCGAAGGCCCGCTTCTGCACGGCCTCGGTCATGCCGACGCCGGTGTCGGAGACCGCGACGAGAACGTAGGGGCCGGGGGCGAGCCCCTCGTGCGCGTCGGCGTACTCGGTGCTGATCCGGACGTTGCGGGTCTCGATCGTGATCTTGCCGCCGTCGGGCATCGCGTCGCGGGCGTTGATCACCAGGTTGAGGATGGCGCTCTCGAGCTGCGAGCCGTCGACCTCGCACTGCCACTGCCCGGGCGCGGCGACGATCCGCAGCTCGTAGCGCTCGCCGAGCGTCCGCCGCAGGAGCGCCTCGAGGCCGGCGAGGAGGTCGCTCGGGTCGACGATGTGGGGCTGCAGCGGCTTCTTGCGCGAGAAGGCGAGGAGCTGGTGGGTGAGGGTCGCGGCCTTGTTCGCCGCCTCCATCGCCTCCTCGATGAACATCCGCGCGTCGGCCGAGATCGGCTCGGTGGTCGCGAACTCGAGGTTGCAGAGGATCGCGGTCAGGAGGTTGTTGAAGTCGTGGGCGACGCCGCCGGTGAGCTGACCGATCGCCTCCATCTTCTGGGCCTGGTGGAGCTGCGCCTCGAGCTGGGCGCGGACCTCCTCCGCGCGGCGCTTCTCGGTGACGTCGCGGACGACCAGGGTGACGCCCAGCGAGCGGCCGTCGGCGCCGCGGCGGGGCGAGACCGAGACGCCGTAGCAGGTGCGGGCGCCGTCGCGGACGAGGGTGACGTCGAGGACCTCGGGGGCGCCCGCGGCGAGGACCTGGCGCGCCGCCGCGTCGAGCTCGTCCGCCGCCGCCGCGGGGAGAACGTCGCGGAGCCGCTGGCCGAGGGCGACGGCCGGGAACGTCGCGCCCTCCGGCCGGTGCTCGCTCTGCACCCGCCCTTCGCCGTCGATCGTGATCACCCAGCTGCTCAGCGACGCGAGCGTCGTCCGCAGGCGCTCCTCGCTGCGGCTGAGCTGCTCGGTGCGCAGGTCGACCTCGGCCTGCAGCGCCGCCGCGCGGTCGTCGGCGAACTCGCGGCGGAGGCGGTCGAGCTCGGCCTCGATCGTCATCGTCGAGCGGTAGAGCGTGAACTCGACGACGGGCTCGCCGTCCTCGACGAAGGCGCGCTCGTCGGCCCAGCAGTTGACGCCGAGCGCGTAGCGGAAGATGCCGATCAGCTTGCCGCGGAGGAAGGGGCAGCCCCACGGGTTGTCGAGGCTCCGCTGCATCACCAGCTCCCACGGCGAGCGGACGAGCACCCGCGCCGAGCCCGACGCGACGTCGAACTCCGGGACCTCGAAGCGCCCCCAGCCGACCACGCCGACCGCGCGGCCCCACGCGAGGAAGCCGTCGACGAAGTTGTCGGCGAAGACCGAGACCATCGTCTCGTAGTCGGCCTTGGTGCCCTGGCTCGAGCTGTGGGCGACGAGGAGCTGGAAGAGCTCGGTGCTCAGCTCGTCGCGCAGCGGCGCGAGGATGTGGAGGAGCGAGGGGTCGAGCCAGAGCGCGACGAGGTCGCGGCCCACCGACGCCATCTTGCCGCGCTCGGTGTCCCAGAGGACGTCGATGCCGCGGATCGTCTTGGACTCGTCGTACACCAGCGACAAAAATGGTAGCAGCGTCGCCGCGGCCCTCGCGAGCCCGCGGCTGGAGAGCGTCCGGCTGCGCTCGAGCGCAGCCGGGCGTTCGGGCGATGAACGATGTCCTCGCGGGTGAAGCCCGTCGCGCGGGCGCGTCGCCGAGAGCGCGGCGACGGCTCGACCTGACGGCCCGTCAGGCGTGGCGAAGTCTGCCGCGGGAGACCTCTTCGCCCGCATTTGCCGTGTCCTCGACGCCGGTGCGGCGCGGCTCGGCGCTGACGATGCGCTCGAGCACCTGCGCGCGCGTCGCTCAGGTGAGGGTGTGCAGGGTCGGCGCGCTGGCGAAGGCCGCGAGGGCGCGGGCGCGGACGCGGCGGCTGACGCTGTGGAAGGCCGAGTGACCGCGCAGCGGCTCGAGGAGCGGGCAGCGATCGAGCCACGAGACGTCCATCAGGCCGATCGCCTCGCAGCGGATCAGGTGCTCGATCGCCGCGTCGACGTCGCCGAGGTAGAGCAGGAGCTCCGTCGCGAATTGGTGGACCGTCGCGGTCGCCCGCGGGCTCTGGCCCATCTTCAGCACCTCGGCCTCCTCGGCGAGGAGGCGGTCGACCGTGAGCTCGCCGGCGAGGGCGGCCGTGAAGAGGCGGGGCAGCGGCCACGGGGCGCGGGCGAGCCAGGTCTCCTCGTTGCGGCTCAGCTTCGGCGGCGGCGTCCGCCGCCAGACGGCGTCGCGCAGGCGCATCAAGACGACGCCCATCGACGGCGTCGGCGAGCGCCTCGCGGCCTCGGCGAAGAGCTGCTCGGCGCGCTCGAGGTCGCCGTCGAGGGCGTGCCAGCGGGCGAGCTGCGTGAGGGGGAAGCTGGTCGTGCGCTCGACGTCGGCGACGAGGCGGTAGCGGGTCCTCGCCGACTCCTCGAGGCCCGCCTCCATCTCGAGCATCGCCAGGTAGCGGTGGGCCTCGCCGTGGGTCGGCGCGATCGACAGGACCTG
>JAGQIT010000431.1 GCA_020431135.1 Myxococcales bacterium
GGTCAACGCCAACGACTGGTTCGACGTCGGCTGTGGGCAGGGCACGGCCTGCGATACGAGCACGTGGCTCGACATCTACGCCGCCAACTACGCGGCGGCGTACGACGCGATCACGCGCGAGCAGCCGAGCGCGAAGGTCCTCGTCTCGCTCGATCACCACTTCGGCACGGCGTTCGATCGGCCGACCGCGACCAACCCGCTCTTGTCGGGGATGACGGTCCTCTCCGGGCTCGCCGCTCGGGTCGGCGGCCGCGCGTGGCGCGTCGCCTATCACCCCTATCCGCCGAACCTCCTCGCGCCGGCCTTCGGCCCCGACGATCTGCCGCGCGTGACCTACGGCAACCTCGGCGTGCTCGCCGGCTGGCTGCGCGCGACCTTCCCGACCACCCCGTCGGCGTGGGAGATCCAGCTCACCGAGAGCGGAGTGAATTCGCTCGGCCCGCAGTCGTCGGCGGCCGCCCAGGCGACGGGGGTCTGCGACTCGTTCCGCAACGTCCTCGGGACGCCGGGGGTCGAGAGCTACATCTACCACCGCATGTCCGATCACCCGGTCGAGGTCGCCTCCGGCCTCGGGGTCGGGCTGCGCGACGCCACGGGCGCGGCCAAGCCGGCGTGGTCGGTCTGGGCGCTCGCCAACCGGAGCGACCTGTCGCCGCCGCGCCTCGACTGCGGCTTCGAGGAGCTGCCCTATGTGCGGCTCACCCGCTCCTACTCGGCCACACGCGGGCACTGGGCGTCGAGCCGCCTCGCGCCCGCCGGCTTCTCGACCGAGCGATCGTGGCGGCTGTTGCGCGACGCGGCGCCCGGCACGCACATGCTCTACGAGTGCGCGGTCGGCGCGCCGGGCGCGGGCCACGATCTGCTCACCACGGACGTCGGCTGCGAGGGGCTCCAGCCGATGGGGCCGGTCGGCTACGCCTCGACCGCGGCCACCGCCGAGACGGTGCCGCTCCACCGCTGTCGCACCGCCGGCGGGGACCACTTCGTCTCGCAGGATCCGGGCTGCGAGGGGCAGACGATGGAGTCGCGGCTCGGCTACGTGTGGCCGTAGGGGAGGTTCTCGGGCACGGGCACGGGCAGGGGCACGGGGAGCCTCGGCTTTGCCTCGGCTCAGCTCGCCATGCCGGCGGCCATGCGCAGGTACATGGCGGCGGCCTTGTTGTCCGGGTCGATCTCGATCGCCTCGCGCCAGCGCTTGATCGCCTCGTCCTTGCGGTTGAGCGAGAGCAGCACGACGCCGAGCGAGACGTACGCCGGGACGTACTGCGGCTTGGCGGAGATCGCCTCCTCGAGCTCGAAGCGCGCGGCGTCCTGATCGCCGGTCTGGCGGTACAGGTTGGCGAGCCGGACCCGGAGGTCGGCGAAGGTCGGGCACAGGAGGATCGCCTTGCGGAGCTCGTGGAGCGCGTCGTTCGGCATGCCCGCGTCGACGTAGGCCTGCGCGACCTCGGCGTGGAGGTTGGCGATCTTGCCTTTGACGAACGGGTCGAGCTGACCGGGGGCCTCTTCGCCTCGCGACAGCGCCGCCTGGTAGATCTTCTTGGCCTCGTCGTAGCGGCCCAGATCGTTGTAGGTGACGGCGAGGTTGAGGGCGGCCTCGGTGTAGTTCGGGTTGATCGCGAGGGCCTCTTCGAAGCAGCCCTGGGCCTCCTCGAAGCGGCCGCGGTCGTGATGGATCACGCCCATCATGTTGTAGACGTCCGCGTACTTCGCGGTCTCCTCGCGCTCCTGCACCTGTCGCAGGTAGTGCTCGGCTTTGTCGAACTCACGCTTCTCGTAGTGCTCGCGTCCGAGCGAGAGGAGCTGCTTGGTTCGCTCGTCCATTCACCGGGGATGGTAAATGGGCGGGCCCGCGCCGGGCAACAAAACCCTACGCCTCGAAGCGACGCAGGAACTCGCGGGCCTGCTCGGCGTAGCCGCTGTCGGGGAAGCGCTCGATGAGCTCCTCGAAGGCGCGGCGGGCGTCCGAGACCTCGCGCATGTGCAGGTAGACCCGCCCCAGCAGGAGCAGCGCCTCGGGCTCGATGCCGCTCCCCTCGTAGACGTCGAGGAGGACGCGGAGCCGCCCGACGGCGGCCAGGGGGCGATCGCGGCCGAGGTAGAAGTTCGCGACGTAGAGCTCGTGCCGCGCCAG
>JAGQIT010000432.1 GCA_020431135.1 Myxococcales bacterium
CGACGGTGGCGAGCCCGGCGGTCGCGGACTCGGAGGCCGCGGCGCCGACGGCTGCGACCACGGAGACCGAGGCCCCGGAGGGCGCAGCGCCGGCGGCCGAGACCTCCGTCGACGACGACGCGCCGCAGACCCCGACGAGCGCGCGCAAGACTGAGTCGCTCGCGCCCGCGGACGCGGACGCGGACGAGAAGGAGAGCTCCGATGACTAGACCTCGGGCAGCGCGCGGCGCCGCCGCGATCGCCTGCATCCTCGCGCTAGCGACGGGCTGCACCAACGTCCTCGGCGACAACAAGGCCAGGGACGCGGAGACGGAGGTGCCGGACAGCTTCGGCGCCGCGGCTGCGGCCGCCCCCGCGGGCCCGAGCGTCGCCGCCCAGAAGCAGTGGGACGAGTTCTTCGACGACCCCGACCTGCGGAGCTTGATCGAGGAGGCGCTGGCCAACAACCAGGCGCTGAACATCCAGCTCCAGGAGGTCATCATCGCCGAGAACCAGGTCACGGCGATCCGCGGCGACTACATCCCGCGGCTCGACGCGACCGCCGGCGTCGGCGTCGAGAAGGTCGGCGAGTTCACCTCGCAGGGGGTCAGCGACGCCGCCAACGGCGTGCCGAACCCGCTGATGGGCTTCGGCTTCGGGCTCGTGGCGTCGTGGGAGACGGACATCGCCGGCAGCCTGCGCAACGCCAGGAAGGCGGCGGGGGCCCACTACGAGGCGACGAACTGGGAGGTCAACTTCCTCGTCACCGAGATCGTCGCCGAGATCGCCCGCTCGTACTACGAGCTCGTCGCCCTCGACCTCCAGATCGAGATCCTCACGCGCAACATCGAGTTCCAGGAGAACGCGCTCGAGATCGTCAAGCTGAAGAAGGCGGCGGCCCGCGGCACGGAGCTCGGGGTCCAGCGCTTCCAGGCTGAGGTCCTCAAGAACCAGGGCCGCAAGCTCGCGCTCGAGCAGCGGCGCGTCCTCGTCGAGAACCAGATCAACTTCCTCGTCGGCCGCTTCCCGCAGCCGGTCAAGCGCTCGACCGACACCTTCATGACGATGGAGCCAGCGGCGGTGACCGCCGGCCTGCCCGCGGATCTCCTCGAGAACCGCCCTGACGTGAGGGCGGCGGAGCTCGAGCTCGAGGCGACGAAGTTCGACACCGTCAGCGCCAAGCGGCGCTTCTACCCGTCGCTGCGGCTCGACGCCGGCCTCGGCTTCCAGTCGTTCCGCGCCGCCCATCTCCTCACCGCGCCGGAGTCGCTGGTCTTCGACCTCGCCGGCAACCTGGTGGCGCCGCTGCTCAACCGCGCGGCGATCAAGGCGGACTACCGCACGGCGAACGCCAGGCAGGTGCAGGCCGTCTACAACTACGAGCGCGCGATCCTCCAGGCGTACACCGACGTCTACAACCAGATGATGGCGATCTCGAACTACCGCGATCGCTTCGAGCGGATCTCCGCGCAGGTCGCGACGCTGCAGGCGGCGATCGAGGTCTCGAAGGCGCTCTACCAGTCGGCGCAGGCCGACTACTACGAGGTGCTGATGACGATCCGCGACTCCCTCGAGGCGGAGATGGAGCTCGTCGACGCGCGTCGCGATCAGCTCCAGGCGATCGTCTCGGTCTACCAGGCGCTCGGCGGCGGCTGGCGCAAGGGCGCGTGATCAGCCGCCGTACGGCTCGTCGGCGGCGCTGTAGTCGACGAGCTGGTCGCGCATCGACAGGTGCTGGACGCGGATCCACGCGGGGCTGTGGGCGAGCGGCGACAGGCGGAGCTCGTCGAGCTCGCCGATCCAGAAGCGGGCCTCGTCGGCGGAGGCGAGCGAGTCGTTGACGTTGGCGAGGGTCACTCGCGTGGTCTGGTCGCGGAGCGTCGCGCCAGGTTGGTCGAAGCTGTCGACGAAGGCGTCGCCGGCGTAGCCGCGGCGGATCGGCGCCGGCGCGCCGTCGACGAAGACGCGGACGCGGGCGCCGTCCCAGGTCGCCGCGACGTGGTACCAGGGGGCGCCGTCGCCGGACTTCAGGGTGCCGGGCTCGGTCTGGTACTCGCGGATGGCCGTGTCGTCGACGCCGAGGCGGAAGTAGAGGTCGGTGCCGTCGGAGTTGGGGTCGGCGTCGGGGCTGTGGAGGCCGAGCGCGAAGGTGTGGTCGGCCGGGGTCGTGCTCGCCGACTTGCAGACGATCCGGTGCTCACCGATGGCGGCGTGGCGAATCCACGCCTCGAGGGTCAGGCCGGTCCAGGCGTCGCTGTCGATCGCGCCGTCGTCGATGACGACGAAGTCGCCGACGAGCGCGTCCTCGGGGTCCGTGCCGGCGAAGCGGAGGGCGCCGCCGATCCGCCCGGACGCCGCGCTCGCCGGGCCCATCGTCGGAGAGGCGTGGCCATCATGAGCGCCGGTCGCGTCGGCGATCGTCAGGCCGCCGGCGAGGTCGTCGCTGAGGTGGTAGACGGCCGCGTAGGCGGCCCAGAGATCGCCGAGCGCCGGCGGTCCGGCGTCGGCGTTGTCCCAGTAGAGCCAGACGCGGGTCTCGCCGGGCGGCAGCTCCGGGGCGCGGATCCACAGCGCTGAGTCGCCCGCGGGCATCCAGCGCTCGATCTCGAGGTCGAGGAGGGCGCCGTCGCTCGCCACCACCCGGAGATCGCGTCCGTCGGCCGCGGCGCCCCCGTAGTCGAAGCGCGCGGGGGTCAGGGAGATCGCGATCGGCGGATCGACGAGGGTCGCGTCGGTCGGGTTGGTGATCGTCAGCGGTCTGCGCACGCGCCAGGCCGGATCCCACCAGTCCTCGGCCGGCGCTTCGGTCGTCGATCCGCCGGCGTCGGTCGCCTCACCGGAGCCCGCGCTCGGGTCGTCCCACGCCGGGTTGTCGATCGTGCAGGCGAGCGTCAGTCCGCTGACGAGCGCGAGCGAGCGTCCTCGAACCATGTTCTACGAGGGTAGCACTGGCGCGCTCAGCCCCACGAGGGGAGCGGCTCGCGGGCGGCGATCCAGCGCGCGGGCAGGGCCGCCGTCGGCGCGGCGAGGGCGACGATGCCACCGACGATCGCGCAGGTCGTGTCGCGATCGCCGAGGCCGAGCGCGGTCGCCCACATCGCCTCCTCGAAGTCGTCGAGATGACGCGACGCCGCCCACAGGGCGAAGGGGACGGTGTCCTCGGCGAGCACCTGCTGGCCGCTCCCGAGCGCCGCGGCGGCCTCGTCGACGCGGGTCTCGGGGGCGAGGCGGGCGGCCTCGGCGATCCGATCGCGGGTCCGCGATGTCGTCATGGCTGAAAGGACATGTTCGAAAAGGCCCGCGGTCGGCCGCGCGCCGGCGCCGACGAGCGCGGCCCAGCCAGCGGCGAGGGCGACCGCGACGGCCCCCGCCTGGCCCTCGGGGTGCGCGTGGGTCACGGCGGCGGAGCGCTGCGCGTGGGCGACGATCGCCTCGGGATCGCCGGCGAAGTACGCCCCGACGGGCGCGGCCCGCATCGCCCCGCCGTTGCCCATCGAGCCCTGGCCGTCGAAGAGCGCGGCGGCGGCCTCGGCCCACGGCGCGCCGAGGGCGAGCGAGCGCAGGAGCGTGAACGCGCCGCCGCCGTAGCCGCGGTCAGGCTCGGCCGTGAAGCGGCTGGCGAAGGCGCGGGCGAGGTGATCCGGGATGACGGCGCCGAAGCGGTCGAGGACCTCGGCGATCGCGATCGCCATCACGGTGTCGTCGGTGTAGCGCCACGGAGCGCTCGGGAGCTCGCGGCGGAGGATCGCCGCGACCGCCTCGCCGGGCGGCACGAAGAAGCGCTCGCCGAAGGCGTCGCCGAGCGACAGGCCGTCGACGCATCGGCGGACCCGCTGCATCCGTTGGGGGTGATCGGCGGGCGGCGTCGGGAGCTTCGGCACGCCACGAGGATCGCCGGCTACGCCGCGCGGCTCAAGGGGGCGCGAGACCACAGCGCCGCGGTGCGTCGTCGTCGTCAGCGAATGTGCATGTCCCAGGGAACATGCGGCGAGCGATCGCGGCTCGCGGCGCTCGATCTTCACCAGCGACAGGCCCGCGGACGCCCCCTAAAGTGGATCGCGCGACAGGTGGAGAGATGGCCGGTGCTTCGAAGCAAGTGGACATGAGGGGGAAGACGTGCCTTGTGACCGGGGTCGGGTCGCCGGTCGGCCGCGAGGTCGCCAAGCGGCTGGCGGGGATGGGCGCCGTCGTGGTGCTCGGCTCGCATGACTTCGGTCAGGTCGAGGTGGCGCGCTCGGCGATCATCGGCGCCCACCCGTCGGCGATGGTCGATCCCCACACCCTCGATCTCAGCAAGCGCCTGTCGATCAGCGACTTCGTCGGCGCGTTCAAGGAGCGCCACGAGCGGCTCGACGTGATCGTCAACGTCATCCACCGCTCGTCGCGGACGAAGATCGAGGCGGACCTCGGCACCGAGCTGACGTGGATGGCCAACGTCCTCGGCCCCTACATGCTGATCGAGCGCCTCCTCGAGGTCCTCCGGGCGAGCACGCCGACGCGGGTGATCCAGGTCGTCTCGCCCTACGCCGGCGGCCTCGACCTCAGCGACACCGACTTCGACACCCGGACCTACAGCGGCCTCAAGGCCTACCGCCAGTCGATGCAGGCGGCGCGCCTCCTCGCCTACGGCCTCAGCACGAACTACGCGATCCACGGGATCCAGGCCTGCGCCTGCGTCCCCGGGGTGATCCGCGGCGATCCCGGGGCGAACTTCCTGTCGCTGCTCATGGCGAAGCAGCCGGCGGCGGCCGCCGAGGGGCCGGTGTGGCTGGCGAGCGCGCCCGAGGCCGGGACCCTCACCGGCAAGCTCTTCCTCGGGAAGAAGGAGATCAAGGACAAGCTCCGCGACGCCGGCGACGTCCAGACCCTCTGGCACACGCTCGGCGTCCAGGCCAACCAGGCCGTTCTCTGAGGGCGCGGCCCGCCGCGGCCTCTGAGGAGAGCGAAGCGCCGCGCCCCTGTGGGGACGCGGCGCTGCGCTTGCGGGTGGGGCAGGCGAGGGCCTAGTAGCCGCCGACGTCGACCGAGAAGACGTAGCGGCGGCCGGCGAACTCGGAGGCCGACCACAGGGTCGCGCCGCCGTCGGCGACCATCAGGTCCTCGGGGCCGATGACCCAGCCGTAGGAGTCCGCGCTCTGGCCGGGGGCGGCGCGGTAGAGCTTGCCCCACGCGCCGTCCTGGCCGCTCGACGACATGTACCACTCGCCGCGGATCGAGGCCGCGCCCTGCATGTCGCTCTCCTGGGCGTAGTAGACCTCGTAGGGCTGGGTCGCGCCCGAGGCCGGGTCGGTGGCGGCGAGGCGCTCGCCGTCGAGGGGCCAGCGCATCAGCTTGCCGGCGATGTCGGCGTCGTGGAACTCGCCGGTGACGAGCGACGGGACGTCGCTGGTCTTGTCGAGCGACACGAACGAGAAGCGGTGCCAGCACGAGTCGTCGCTGAGGAAGTAGGCGCCGACCTGGGGGAGGGCGTAGCGGTGCTCGAAGGCGCCGTAGGTCCCGGTCTCCGCGTCGTAGCCGACGCGATCCTCGTCCGAGTCGAGCTTGATCATCCGCGTCGTGTCGAAGACCCGCAGGCCCTTCGAGGTGTCGGTGATGTAGAGGTAGTCGCCGACCCAGGCGATCCCGCCGACGTGGAGGTAGATCGGGCGGAAGTCCGGCTGCCCGTCGCTGTCGGTCGGGTTGACGAGGAGGACGTGCTCGTAGGAGACGTCGCCCTTGGCGAGGTCGGTCGTGTCGACGAAGGTGATCCGCGAGCCCTTGTTGACGTCTGGCTTATCGGTCAGCTCGGGCTTGTGGTACCAGGAGACCGCGACGACGCTGCGGCCGTCGATGGTCTCGCTGTCGGCGGCGTCGGCCGAGCCCGAGACGCCCTGCGGCATCCACGACTTGTCGCCGTGGTCGTAGGCGTCCCAGCCGAACGCCTGCTTCATGCCCTCGAGGCGCGCGAGCTCCGAGTGATCGGCGGCGACGCTCGTGCCGGTGCGGCTGAGGTCGCCGAGGAGGCCGCGGGCGTCGACGAGCTCGAGCTCCTCGCTGAGGCCGTCGATGATCTTGCCCTCCGACTCCCAGATGTCCTGGTCGACGAGCTTGAACTGGCAGATCGCGCCCTCGACGAGGCCCTCGTGCCGGCGCAGCCCGCTGTCGTCGCTGCCGGGGCAGCTCGCGGGCTTGTCCGCCTCGCACATGAGGAGGCGCTCCTCGATGGTCGGCTCCTCCGGGAGGTCCTCGCCCTGCTCGTCGAGGAGAACGTCCTGATCGCCACCACCCGCCGTGGTCGCGGCGACGTCATTATCGCCGCTGTCACAGGCGATACCACCGCTGAGGATGAGCGGAAGGATGATGATGCCGCGCTTGGTCATGGTCCCGATCTCCATGTCCCTAACGTAAGCCCGTCGACATCGGGGGCAAGTGAGAAAAGGCCTCATAGGTGGTCCTACGAGGCTCTCTGCGGCGATTTTCCCCTCCCCAACCTAAGCACGCGAGCCGCGGGCGCAGGCGAATTTTCTGCGATCGGCGGCCGCACCACCGCGTCATCCTGTCGCGCTCGGATGGGGCGGTGAGGAGCCGTGAGCGCCGCTGTGATGCGCCTTCGCTAGGACCTCGAGGGACAGGTCGAGGGCGCCGGTGGGCAAGCATAGCGCTGGCATTGGCGCCCGCCAGTGGGGCGCTCCGACGCGGTCGAATTTCTCCCCCGTGTGGAGCGGCTCGCTCCACACGGTGAGGAGAACAGGCGTGAGCTCTTCGCGGCGCCTCGCTAGGACGTCGTCGACGGACTTCGCTCCGGTGGATGAGGCGCTGAGGCGGCGAGCACGGCCGCGTTCGCGCCGACGAGGGCCGGCGCCTGCGAACGCTAGCGGATCGTCCGCTCGTGCGACCAGCTCCGCCGGTCCTCGCTGTGGAGCTCCCAGTAGGACTCGGCGATCGTGTCGGGGTCGAACTTGGTCCCGGCGCGGATGAAGCCGCAGATCGTCACGGTGCCGACGTGGATCCCGTCGTCGGCGACCTCCTGGGCGAGGCTGAAGGTCAGCGAGCGGATGCCGGCCTTGCCGATCGCCAGCGAGGCGAAGTCGGGGTAGGGCTGGAGCGCCAGGCCGCCGCCGGTGAAGAGGATGGTCCCCTCGCCGCGCTCGCGCATCGCCGGGAGCACCGCCTGCGCGGCCAGGGTCGCGCCGACGACGTTGACCCGGAAGTCGCGGACGAGGCCGTCAGCGGTGAGCTCGGAGGGCTTGCCGCGGTCGAGAACGGCCGCGTTGTAGACGAGGACGTCGGGGGCGCCCTGGCGCTCGCGGACGGCCGCGAAGGTCGCGGCGAGGGCGTCGCCGTCGGCGGCGTCGGTCGGGTAGATCTCGACCGCGGTCTGACTGGCGAGGGCGCTGGCGTTGTCGCGGAGCTTGTCGGGGTCGCGGGCGACGAGCGCGAGGTGGAAGCCCTCACGGGCGAAGCGGCGGGCGATCGCGAGGCCGAGGCCGGGGCCGACCCCGACGATCGCGCAGAGCTTGGTGGCTTGATCGTTCATCGGCTCTCCTCTTGGCTGGGGGTCGTCGATGATACGGGATTGCCTGGGAGAACGTCGGTATTCTCCGGGGCTCGCTGCCGTGGCCGCTGCGTCCGTGCGCGACGGAGACTAGGCGGGCGCCGGCTCCTTGAGCGCGCAGGCGAGGCGGGCGGCGAGCCGGGCGTTGGCGACGAGGAGCGCGAGGTTCGCGGTCAGGCTCGCGCCGACGGTGAGGTCCGAGAGGGCGGCGAGGAGGAAGGGAGTGAGGTCCTGCCCGCGGATCCCCAGGGCGCTCGCCTGCGCGACCGCGTCCGCGACGGCGCGATCGACCACGGCCTGGTCGAGGGCGTGCTCCTCCGCGAGCGGCTGGGTGAGGAGAACGCCGCCGGGCTGCTCGAGGACGCGCCAGCGCAGGCGGCAGAGCTCGGCGACGGCGGCGAGTTCATCGACCTTGCGGACCCTGAGATCGTCGGTGCCGCGGGCGTAGAACTGCGGGAAGACCTCGGTCCGCCAGCCGAGCACGGGGATGGCGAGGGACTCGAGCGCCTCGAGGGTCGCGGGCAGATCGAGGATCGACTTCGCCCCGGCGCTGACGGTGCAGCAGGGCGTGCGGGCGAGCTCCTCGAGATCGCTGGAGATGTCGCGATGGTCGCGCCAGCCGCGGTGGACCCCGCCGATCCCGCCCGTGGCGAAGACCTCGACGCCGGCCAGGCGCGCGCCGACGAGGGTCCCGGAGACCGTCGTGCCGCCGCTGACGCCCGCGCTCATCGCCCACGCGAGGTCGCGGGCGCCGAGCTTGTGGGCCTGGCGGTTCTCGCCGAGGTCGACGAGGGCGTCGTCATCGAGGCCGACGCGGAGGCGGCCGTCGACGACGGCGATGATCGCAGGGGTCGCGCCCACGGCCTCGATCGCCGCGGCCATCGCCGCGACCGCCTCGCGGTTGGTCGGGCGCGGCAGGCCGTGGGTGAGGACCGCGGTCTCGAGGGCGACGACGGGCCGGCCCTCGGTGAGGGCGGCGCGGACGGGCGGGGCGACGACGATCTCTGGGGGAAGCGCCATGCCCACGGCGTACTACAAGTCGCGGTGGGGAGGGGCGCGACGTCGCTGCGGCGATCCCCGCCTCAATGACCGGCGGGCGCGGCCGGGCGCTGGCGACAGACGCCGAGGGCCCGGAGCTCGTCGGTGACGACGCCGACCCAGTCGCGGTTCGCGAGCGGGTTGGCGGGGCTCGGGTGGAGGATCCGGGCGACGGTGATCTTCGGATCGCGCCCGCCGAGGACCGCCCGCGCCTGGCGCTCGGCGAAGATCCCGAGGGCGATGACGATCTTCGGCTCGAGGGCGTCGATGACCGCCTCGAGGTGGCGGTCGCAGGCGGCGAAGAGCCGGGTCTTGTCGCCGACCGAGAGCTTGTCGGGGGTGCGGTTGCGGCCCGACGCCTCGAGGAAGAGGAGCGGGCAGTAGTTGGCGATGTAGTGGTCGGCGAAGAACTTCGCCGGCGTCCGCCAGTGGCGGGCGATCGCGCCCCAGACCCGCGTGCCGCTGACCTCGCCGCGCGGCGACTCGAGGCCGAGGACGGGGCGGCTCGGGTGCTCGAGGGGCGGCTTGGCGATCGCGCCGCTGAGGCCGAGCCAGTCGCGGACGAAGGTCGGATCGCCGAAGGGCACGCCGGTCTGGCCCATGCCGAAGGGGCCCGGGTTCATGCCGAGGAAGATGACGCGCTTGCGGCTCGCCGCGGCGGCGCGGATGTAGGCCTCGTGCAGCGGCCAGGCGTAGACGAGCGGGTTGTAGACGTAGGAGACGGGGGCGCTGAAGCGGAGCGCGTCGGTCTCCTCCGCGAGGCGCCTCGCGGCGGTGAGGACCGCCTGGACGCGCTTCTTGTTGGCCCGCGAGAGCAGCATGGGCGGCCCTGAACTAGCACAGATCGGGCCTCGCGCGCGACCGGCCGCGGGCCCGCGCCTTGACGCCGACGCAGAGGGTCGAGGATCGTCGACGTGGTGGGCGAGGGCGGTCTTGGCGACACGATGGCGGCGCTGCGCGAGGGCGCCGCGCTGGCGGCCGAGGGCGGCTTCACGATCGATCGCGAGAAGGCCCGCGAGAAGCTCCGCGCCTATCAATTCGCCGCGCCCTACGAGTACGTCCTGCTCCTCGTCGAGTCGGCGCTCCTCCGCGGCGCGACGCGGATCGACGTCACGACCGACACCGATGACGTCCGCTTCGCCTTCGACGCGGAGTACAGCGGCGCCGAGCTCGATCAGCTCTACGGGTCGATCTTCGCGGACGGCGGCGATCCGCGGACGCGCTCGCTGCAGGAGCTCGCGCTCGCGGTCAACGCGGCCGTCGCCATGGGGCCTCGCTTCGTCCGCGTCGACAGCGGCGGCGGGCTCGGGGACGGCGCCCGCCTCGAGCTCCGGCCGGGGCAGGCCGACCGCCTCGAGGCGCGCGAGGACCTCGCCCCCGGCACGCGGATCCACGTCCGCGATCGCCTCGGCCTGGCGAGCGTCTGGGAGTTCCTCCGCGCCGTCACCGACAGCACCGAGGAGGCGAAGGCGCTGCGCGAGCGCTGCGGCCTCGCGCGGGCGCCGATCAGCCTCAACGGCGAGGTGATCAGCGGCGGCCTGGCGAGCGGTCTGTGCGGCGTCGTCGAGATCGCCGCGCCGGGGCTCGTCGGCGTCGTCGGTTGGCGGCAGGCGGGGGAGAGCGCGGCTGAAGACGCGGCGGAGGTCGATCCGCCGGCCGAGGTCGACCTCCTCAGCAACGGCGTGTGGATGGGGCGTGAGGCGCTCCCGGGGGCCTGCGCTCGCCTCTGCGCCCGGATCGACGCGACCTCGCTGCGCAAGGATCTGTCGCAGCGGGCGCTGGTCCGCGACGCGAGCTACGAGGGGGCCGTCGCCGCCGTCCTGGGGGCTGAGCTCGCGGCGATCGAGCGCCTCGCCGCGGCGATCCGGACGGGCGAGGCCTGGGCGGCGCGGCGCCTGCCGGAGGTCCTCGCCGACTGGCTCTTCGTCGGCGAGGGCGGGCTCGGGCTGGAGGCGCTCGAGGCCCTGACGCCGTCGGTGCTGGCGCTGCGCTGCTGGCCGATCTTCACGTCGCAGGGGGGCCGCGCCGGGCTCCGCTCCCTCGCGGAGCTGGCCGCGGAGGCCGGGCCGATCCACGTCTTCGCCGGGGTCGACAGGCCGCGGCTCCCGGAGGGGATCGGCTGGGCGGTCGACGGGCGCGCGCACCCGGGGATCGCCCGGCGCCTCGGCGAGCTCCTCGGCGATCGCGTCGTCGATGTCAGCGACGCCATGCGCCGGCTCCAGCGCGCGGAGGCGGGCGAGCGCGCCTTCCGCTCGCGCGCGCACGCCGAGGCCCTGCCGCCGGAGGGCAGCTACTACGTCCGCGCGCCGATCCGCTACGGAGGCGTCCGCGGCGAGGTCGGGATCCGCCGGCACGGGCGCGAGCGCAGCGAGCTGCGGATCGTCGTCGACGGCTGCCTGCTCCGGCTCTTTGAGGTCGAGCTGCCGATCCCCGGGATCCAGGTGACGATCGCCGGCGACTTCCGGCCCGACGAGGTCTACGGCGACGTCGTTGTCGACGACGCGCTCCTGCGCGGTCTGATCGCGGCGGCGGTCGCCCTCGAGGCGGCGATCGACGAGCTCCCGCCCGGTCGGCGCCAGGCGTGGTTCGCCCGGCAGCTCCTCGAGTGGGGGGGCGGCGGCGATCTCATCGTCGATCTCGCGCGCGCCTGCGGCTTCGCCACGGCGGGGCTCCGCGGGCGGATCGCGGCGCTCCCCGGCGGCCCGGCGCTCCTCGACAGCGGCCGGCGTTGGATCGCCGAGGGGCACGTCTGCGCGACGGTCGGGATCGCCGAGGACGCCGACGGCCGCGAGCGCTCGCTCCGCGATCTCGCCGCGTCGGTGGCGAGCCGCGGCCGCGTCGACTGGCTGGCGAAGGGCGAGCTGCGGCGATCGCTGCGGCCGCCTGCGCACGTCGTGGTCCTCGATCCGCAGCGGATCCCGGGGCTCACCTTCATGCTCGGCGGCGCCGAGTTCCGCTCGTTCGCCGCTGAGCTCGCTCAGATGGTCGAGGAGCGCGCCTTCATGGCCCGGCCGATCGAGCTCGTCGCACGCTCCCCGCACGCGCTCGCCTGCGTCGCGCGGACGATCGCGGAGCACGACCTGCGCGGCGTCGTCGAGGTGGGCGCGCCGGCGGCGGGCTGGTCCGAGCAGGCGGAGATCCGCGTGCTCCGCAGGCGACGGCCGCTCGATCGCCGGACCATCCGCCTGCCGATCGCCGGCGTCGCGGCCGTCTTCAACGGCGACGCGCTGCCCCTCGGCGGCGGCGAGGGCCTCGCGGATCGCG
>JAGQIT010000030.1 GCA_020431135.1 Myxococcales bacterium
GCGGCGGCGGCGGCGGCGGTCGTGGTGGCCGCGGCGGCGGTCGTGGTGGCGGTGGCGGTCGCGGCAGCAACCGCTACTAATCACCCACTATTCCGCCCCGATTGACACGACGATCGGGGCTGAGGGGTCCGAGGCGCGCGCTTCGGGCCCCTTTCCAATTCCGGCGTCGCATCTCGCATCTCGAATCTGGCCAGGCACCTCACCTCGCCTCGTCTGCACCCGCGACGTGGCCCGATACGGCGCGACGCCGCTACGGGCAGGGGACGCCGCAAGCGTAGCGATCGCCGCCGCAGTCGGTCGCCGGCGTCGGGCCGTCTGGGGTCGCGCACTGGACGTCACAGGTGCTCGCCCGCTCGCATCGCGCGAGGCCGCTGACCATCGTCACGCGGCAGTCGCTGGCGTCGCGGCAGAGGACGTCGCAGTCGCCGGCGCAGTCGACCTCGCAGGTCGAGATGCGCTCGCAGGTCACCGCGCAGGACTCCCCGCAGGCGAGGTCGCAGGTGCTTGTGTCGCGGCAGATAAGGTCGCAGGCGTCCCCGCAGGCGCCGTCGCAGCTCGACAGCGACTCACAGGTGCCGGCGCAGCCCGGCTCGTCGCAGGTGAAGCCGCAGTCGGTGGTGTCGCGGCAGATGCACTCGGAGCCGACGCAGTTGGGCGATGGCGGCGGGCCGCAGGCGACGTCGGCGAGGAGGAGACCGGCGAGCAGCCCTGCGAGGGCGAGGAGGAGGCGCATAGGCGGCGACGATAGCACCGCGGCGTCGCAGGCCTTGTGGCCGGGTCGCTAGGCGTATGCGATACGTGAGAACGAAAAAGCCCCCGAAGGGGCTCTCTCGATTTGCGCATCTGGAAGGATTCGAACCTCCGACCCTCGGTTCCGTAGACCGATGCTCTATCCAGCTGAGCTACAGATGCATGCTGGTGTCAGGGGGTGCGGACCGTATCAGGGGGCCAGCGCGAGCGCAACCCCTGAACGAAAAGTTTTTCGCGGCCTCGGGAGCGTGGGGATCGCCGGGGATTGTAGGAGTGAAGGACGAGACGCGCCGTCGAATCAGGGCGCGACCTCGGGGCCGCTGAGCACGAGGATCGCCAGGGTGATCGCGTTGTTGCCGAAGTGCGTGGCGATCGCGCAGCCGATCCGCCCGGTCTTCGCGTAGGCCCGGGCGAAGATCAGGCCGAGCCAGAGGTAGACCAGCACGCCCTTCGGGTTGCCGTGGATCGCCGCGAAGGCGATCGCCGAGGCGAGGTAGGCGGCCTCGGGCCCGAGGCGGTGCCAGAGCCGGCGGAAGAAGACCCCGCGCAGGAGGAGCTCCTCGGCGATCGGCGCGGCGATCAGGGCGCTGACGGCGAGGAGGACGAGCTCCGGCCGCAGGCCGAGGCCGCCGCGGGTGATCTCGAGGATCGTGTCCTGCTCGACGACCGGCGCCCCGAAGAGGGCCATCACGACGCCGATCAGGTACGAGCCGAGGATCGCCAGGGCGACGTGGAGGAGGGTGACGCCGGCGGCCTTCCCGAGGCCCGGGCGCTCGGCGGCGGGGACGAGCGCCGGCGTCTCCCCGGCGTCGCCGTCGAGGAGGCGACCGAAGCGCGCGTAGAGGCCGGCGGCCGCGAGCAGACACAGCGGCGAGTAGAGGAAGCTCAGGGCCGCGCTGAGGGGCCCCGGGTCCTTCGGTCCTGGGAGGATCCCGACGCCGACGAGGAGTATGAGCGCGAGAACGGTGACCGTCACGCTGAGCGCGCCGATCAACACCTCGCGGAGGATGACGCCCCCGGCGGGCTCGCGGCGGGTGCCGACCACCGAGGGAGTGTGCACCCCGCGATCTCGGGCCGGCAAGGCCCCGAAGGTGTGCGCCTCGCGCTCGTCACGGCGAGCGGCGCGGAGGTTTCGGCTTGCGCTCATCTGCGACGCCGGGTAGCTTGTCGGCCCCCGAAAGAACAAGGGGAACCCTGTGGGACGGTGGCCGAGAGGCTGAAGGCACAGGTTTGCTAAACCTGCGTAGGGGAAACTCTACCGAGGGTTCGAATCCCTCCCGTTCCGCAACGTCGGCGCCGCGCCTCAAAGGTCGGCGCCGACGCGCTTTTTCGGCCTGCTGTTCGCGCTTGGGCGGACCTTCGTGGCCGTCGGGGTCGGCCTTCCCTCGGTCCGCGGGATCGTCGATCCTCGCTCCCTGTGGAAGAGCCCCGCGCGCCCTCGTTCGCCCTCGCCGCTCCTCGTCGCGTCGCCGCGTCGTCACTCGTTCGTCGCGCGTCACGGCTGGCGCTCGCGGGCGCAGGGATCGTCGGCTTCGCCGCCCTCCTGACGCCGAGCGCCGCCTTCGCCGACAAGATCTCCGACGCCCAGGCCGAGTGCCGACGCAAGTCGGAGGGGGACGCCTGCTCCGTCTACGGAGAGCGCGGCGCCTGCGTCGAGCGGACGCTCGAGCGGCCGAACGGTCGGAGCAAGCGCTGGCTCGAGTGTTCTCCTGGAAAACGCCCGAAGCGGCGGTCGAAGCCGGCCGAGGACCGGACGATCGACGCGGCGGGTCCGGCGGGCGTGCTCCCGGCGCTGACGACCGGCGGCGAGGCGAGCACCGGCGACGAGAGCTCGACAGGCTCAACAGGCTCGACGGGCTCGACGGGGGACGAGGCCCCGGAAGAGGTTGCGCCGACAGAGGCTGCGCCGACAGAGGCGGCCCCGGCGGAGGTCGTCGATCCCGCAAAGGACGCTGCGGAGGCCGCGGCCCAGGACGCCCGCGCCCGCGTCGATCACCTCCTCGCAGCCGAGGGCGCCGGCGGCTGCGCCATCGCTCCGACGCCGGCGCCCGGTCACACGTTCGTCGGCCTCCTCGTCGCGCTCCTCGGCCTGCGTCGGCGCCGACGCTGAGCGCCCTTGCCTCGGCGGTCGCGGATCGCTCCGCCAGCGCTCGCGGTGCGACCCGGTGCAGCTTGTTCCTGTCGACGCGATCGGGGCAGCGCGAGGACACAGGATCTTCGCGACAGGAGGCCGGCCGTCGCTCACGCGCATCGGCAGAGCCGCCTCGCAGTGCGACGCGGTGCAGCTGCGTCTTGTCGGAGCTATCCGGGCCGATGTTCGCCGCGGCGGCTAGAGGAGGCGAGCGACGGCCGCGATCCTCGGACCGCGGCCGCCGCTCGCGTCGCCG
>JAGQIT010000031.1 GCA_020431135.1 Myxococcales bacterium
CCGAGGGCTGCGCCCGCGACTTCGCCGCGAGCTTCGGCCGCCGCGCCTTCCGCCGGCCGCTGACCCCGGCCGAGGTCGACAAATACGCCGGCCTGATCGCCGGCGAGGCGACCTTCACCGCCGGGGTCGAGGTCGCGCTGCGGGTGATGCTCGCCTCGCCCTACTTCCTCTATCGCTCGGAGATCGGCGAGGACGCCGGCGACGGCACCACCCGCCTCACGGACTACGAGGTCGCCTCGGCGCTGGCCTACGCGTTCTGGGGGACGATGCCCGACGACGCGCTCCTCGACGCCGCCGAGGCCGGGCTCCTCAGCGACGCCGCCGGCATCGAGGTCGAGGCCCGCCGCCTCCTGGACGACCCGCGGGCGCGGCCGCTCCTCGGCACCTTCGCCGCGCAGTGGCTCGGCATTGAGGGGATCACCGCCGCTGACAAGAGCACGGTGACCTACCCCGAGTGGCAGCCTGCGATCGGCGAGGCCATGGCCGAAGAGACACGTCGCCTCGTCGAGCACGTGATCTTCGCCGGCAGCGGCCGCTTCGACGAGCTCCTCCTCGCCGACTACACCTTCGTAAGCGGCGTCCTCGCCGGGCACTATGGCATCGACGGCGTGGCGGGCGACGACTTCGTCGAGGCCACCGACCCGACGGGCCAGCGCGCCGGCGCGGGGATCCTCGGCCACGGCTCGATCCTCGCGACCTACGCCCACTCGGATCAGAGCTCGCCGATCCGCCGCGGCGTCTTCGTCCGCGAGCACCTCCTCTGCCAGCAGTTCGGCACGCCGCCGGCCAACGCGGGCGGCGTCCCCGAGGTCGACCCCAACGCGACGACGCGCGAGCGCTTCCGCCAGCACTCGAGCGACGAGAGCTGCGCGCTCTGCCACACGTATATCGACGAGCTCGGCTTCGGCTTCGAGCGCTTCGACGCGACGGGCCGCTACCGCGCCGAGGAGAACGGCCAGGCGATCGACGCCTCCGGCGACGTCAGCGACGTCGAGGGCTTCGGCTCCGGGACGAACGCGCCCTTCGCTACGCTGCCCGAGCTCGCGGCGATCCTCGCCAGCTCGCAGGCGGCCCACACCTGCTTCAGCCGCCAGGCGTTCCGCTTCACCATGGGGTACTTGGAGACCCCGAACGATCTCTGCGCCCTCGCCGGGATCGACGAGCGCTTCGCCGCGGCCAACTACGACGTCCGCGAGCTCCTCGTGGCCATCGTCACCTCCCCCAACTTCGTCGCCCGGCGGTGATCCTGATGCAGCGACCTGATCACGACACCCGCCCCTCGGGCCTCCTCCTCCAGGCGCAGGCGCGCCTCCGGGCTCAGGCCCGCCGCGGCCTCGGGCGTCGGCGCCTCCTCCAGGGGCTCGGGCTCGCGGCGGTCGCCGGGCCCTTCCTCCGCCTCGCGCTCGGCGGCCGCCCGGTCAGCGCCGCCGCCGGCAAGGCCCAGCGGGTGATCTTCTTCTACTTCCCCGACGGCGTCGTCGGCCCGAGTCAGGACGGCGACGCCTCGAAGTGGCACGCCTCTGGCTCGGAGAACGACTTCAGCCTGTCGCCGCAGCTCGAGCCGCTCGCCGCCCACAAGGGCGACTGCCTCTTCTTCAACGGCCTGTCGATGGGGCCGGCCGACAGCGGCTCGCACCCCGGCGGCGCCAAGAAGCTGCTGACCGCGGTCGACGGCGGCTTCGGCGAGAGCGTCGACCAGCTCCTCGCGCGCACGGTCGGCGCCGACGCGCCCTTCCGCCACCTCTACCTCGGGGCGATGGCCAACCAAAACAACGCCTCGGGCGACAAGCACATCTCCTACCCGAGCCCCGGCGTGACGATCACCCCGGAGGACGATCCGAAGAAGGCGTTCGACCTGCTCTTCGGGTCAGGCAACGGCGGCGGCGACCAGGGCGGCGGCCCCGATCCGACGCAGGTCACGGTGATCGACGGGGTCCTCGGCGACATGGACACCCTGCGGGCGCAGCTCGGCGACACCGAGAAGAGCAAGCTCGACCTCCACCTCGAGTCGCTGCGCGAGGTCGAGAAGCGGATCAAGTCGGGGCCGACGGGGACCTGCGACGATCCGGCGGTCGACCTCGCGTCGGTCGGCGACGATCTCTACGACCCCGGCAACTTCCCGGCGGTGCTCCGCGCCCAGACCGATCTCATGGTCCAGGCGATGGCCTGCGGCCTGACCCGCGTCGGCGTCCTCCAGTCGTCGAACCACACCTCAGAGCTCATCATGTCGCGCTTCGCCGGCTCGGAGATGTACGACCCGAACTTCGACATGCGCTCGCACCAGGCCTCGCACTACGGGGCGAAGCACGACGAGGGCAAGCGCGAGTACACCGACTACCTCAAGCAGCGGCGCTGGTGGGTCAGCCAGTTCAGCTACCTCCTCGACCAGCTCGCGGCGCGCCCGGACGGCGACGGGACGATGCTCGACACCTCGCTCGTCCTCCTGTGCACCGAGGTCTGCGACGGCAACACGCACCTCCACGACGACATGCCGCTCGTGCTCGCCGGGCGCGGCGGCGGGGCGGTGAGCCCGGGCCGGCTGCTGAGCTTCGGCGGCGACCGTCACGCCGGGCTCCTCGCGGCGATCGGACAGGCGCTCGGGGCGGACCTCCCGGCGTTCGGCGACACCGGCACCGGCCCGCTCGGCGGGGTCCTCACCTGAGCGCCGGCCAACGCTGACTGCGCGGTGGGCGCTTGGTCCGTTCTGCCTGTGATCGAGGACATGGGCGCCGACTGACGTGCGCCGGGTCGTCGCGGCCTGCTGGCGGCCGCTGCGGCGAAGGTCTTTCGGTTGCGAGTCACAGCGCGCTTGGGGTAAACCAGCACCCGTCTTCGGGCCCGTCGAGCGTGGTATCTCCAACAACTCTCCATCGCTGACGGAATGTGTCTCTGGACATGCCTCGGTCGTGGAGGGCGGTTTGAGCCGACCTACGAGGCCGAACCCTCGATGACCACGCGGCCGCCCCCCGGCGATCGCAGGGCCCCGCCGGCTTCGACCGGCCCCCTGGGCCCGCTCCCAACCACATCCAGGCATCGTCGGTGAGCCGACGCACCTCCGAAAGGATCCATGGCAAGAAGCAGCTACTCGGCCGGCAAGCGGCAACGCGAACTCGACAAGGCGAAGAAGAAGAAGAAGAAGCGGGAGCGCCAGGCGAACCGCGCCACGAGCGCGGGGACGATCCCGATCGCCACGGTCGATGAGATCCAGGGCGGTCTCCTGTCGATCGAAGAGGTCGTCGCCCACGTCCACACCGGCCCCGCGGCGGTCGCCAGCCCCGGCGGTCGCGCGTCCTCCGGCGTGCCGACGCGGCTCTTCGTCGGCAGCCTCGACTGGTCGGTCGACACGGCGCTCCTGCGCAAGACCTTCGAGAGGCTCGGCGACGTGCTCGACGCGGCCGTCGTCCTCGATCGAGACACGGGCGACTCGCGCGGCTTCGGGTTCGTGACGATGGCTAGCCACAAGGACGCTGCGAAGGCGATCGACGAGCTCAACGGCGCCGAGCTCGAGGGGCGCGCCCTCGTGGTCCGCCAGGCGACCGAGCGACGTCGCTAGCTGGACGCCTCCTGCCGCTGGCAGGGATGAGCCCGGAGCGCGCCCATCGGCGGCTCCGGGCTCTGCTATTCTCGGCGCTCGGGGATGCCGGTCTTCCTCCTCAACGAGGCCCTCAGCCTCCCCGATCCGCGCCTCGCGGAGCGCGACGGGCTCCTCGCGGTCGGCGGCGATCTCCGCCCCGAGCGCCTCGTTCTCGCCTACCGCCAGGGGATCTTCCCGTGGTCGAGCGACGGCGAGCCGCTGCTGTGGTGGTGTCCGGCGCCGCGGATGGTGCTCTTCCCCGACGAGCTCTACGTCGGCCGGTCGCTGCGCAAGGCGATCCGCCGCGACGTCGGCCGCCTGCGGATCACCCTCGACCGCGACTTCACGGGGGTTATGGCCGGCTGCGCCGAGGTCCCGCGTCCGGGTCAGGACGGCACCTGGATCACCGCGGGGATCCTCGCCGGGATGACCGCGCTCCACGATCGCGGGATCGTCCACAGCGTCGAGGTCTGGGACGGCGACGCGCTCGTCGCAGGCCTCTACGGCCTCGCCCTCGGCCGGGTCTTCTGCGGCGAGAGCATGTTCACGCGCCGCCCGAACGCCTCGAAGATCGCCTTCGTCGCGCTCGTCCGCCAGCTCCGGGCCTGGGGCTACGCGATGATCGACTGCCAGCAGGTGACCGCGCACCTGCGCCGCTTCGGCGCCCGCGAGCTCGCCAAGGACGACTTCCTCGCGCGCCTCGCCAGGCACGTCGACGAGCCCGGGCACCCGGCCCCGTGGGCCTTCGATCCTCCCGGGGCCGCGCGCTGGCTCGACGACTAGGCGGGCCGCCGCGCGCGTGTCAACCTGTCTATGCAGACAGGTTTATCGTTCAGCCAGGGATCACCTCGAAGCAGGCGATCGTCGTCTCGATGTGGAAGTTCGACTCGGTCGTGTGGCGCTCGGCGAAGAAGAAGTCGAGGGTGTACTCGCCGCCGACGCTGATCCCGAGCTGCGCCGCCTGGGCGTCCATGTTGACCTCGCCGCTCATCGGCCCGTGGACGCCGCCGAGGTCGATCGCCAGGACGCCGTTGACGAAGACGAAGAGGTCGTCGTCGCCGGTGAACTTGAAGACCTCGCCGCCCTCGTACTTGAACTTCGTGTGGAGCTCGAGGGTGAAGTGGTAGTTGTGCGAGTTGCCCTCGTTGCCGAAGCCCTGGCCGTCGATCGGGAAGAAGGCGGCGCTGTCGAAGACGAACGCGCCCATGCCGTTGTCGCTGAGCGGGATCGTCACCTCGAGCGCCTGGTTGACCCCCTGCACGTCGTTGTACCACTGGTTGAAATTGGCCTCGCCGTGGGTCGTCACGGTGCCGCCGCCGCCCGCGTAGACCGGCTTGTGATCGCCGCCGAGCTGGGCCGCGACGATCCCCTTCTCGGCGCTGATCTCGGCCTCGAAGTCGGGGTGCGACGACTGGAAGTCGCGGACGACGCCGACGAGATCCGTCTCGCACTCCTCCATCACGCCGGTCGTGTCGCCGGTCGAGGTCGGCGCGTCGGTGGTCGAGGTCGAGGTGCCCGTCGTCGACGTGGTGGTTGTGGTGGTCGTCCCGGAGGTGGTCGGCTCTGTGGTCGCGCCGGTCGTGGTGGTCGTCATCGCGCCGGTCGTGTCGTCGCCGGTCGAGCCGGATGCTGAGCCGCCGCTGTCGCTGTCGCTGTCGCCCTCGGTCGTCGAGCTCCCGTCGGTGCTCGCGGTCGCCCCGCCGTTGCTCGCGGACGCGGTGGTGATCACCCCGGCGCTCGACGCCGAGTCGCGGCCGCCGTCGTCTCCGGCGCACGCGAGAACAAGTGAGAGCGGGGCGACGAGGGCGAGGACGATCACGGAGCGCGACATGTGCGGACGATCGCCAATGCGCCCGGGTGATGCAATTGCACGTATTGTTTGTGAAATTACATCTGCGACCTTGCTTCACGGCGAGGAGCAGGCTCCCCATCGTTGGTACGGCGACCCGCCTAGCCCTCGAAGACCCAGTCGACGCGGTGGGCCTCGGTCGGATCGGGGATCTCCCAGCGTCGGGTCATCCGCTCGATCACCGCCTCCGGGACCCGCGCGCCGGGCTCGCGCTCGCGGTTCTGCTTGAGCAGCGCGCGGTGCGGCGACTCGACATAGACGATCCGCACGCGCGCGCCGTAGTTGGTGAAGAGATCGAGGAGGCGCCCGCGGATCTCTCGGGTCAGGTTGGTCGCGTTCCAGACGAAGGGCTGGGCGGCGCGCAGGTGCTCGCGCGCGCGGTCGCGGGCGACCTGGAGCACCGGCCCCTGATCGCCGGTCGGCGGCGCGCCGATCTCCGAGCGGATCGCGTCGAGCGAGACGACCGGGAGGTCGACGTTGCGGGCGATCCAGCGGTCCTTGCCGCTGCCGGGGAGCCCGGCCATCATCACGACCTCGCAGCGCGTGTCGTCGTAGGCCGCGACGCTGGGATCGCGGCTCGGCGCGTGGAAGTAGCTGTAGCGCGTGTGCGCCGAGGGGAAGGGGAAGGGCCCGCCGAGGCAGCCCTGCTCGCGCGCGAGCTCGAGGAAGAGCTCGACGTTGTCGAGGAGCCGCTCCTTGGCCGCGCAGATCCGGCCGAGGGCGTCGGCGCGGTTGACCAGCGCGAGGTGATCGCAGCGCGCCCGCATGCTCACCTGGGCGATCCGCCGGATCGGATCGTTCTCGTCGATGCAGAAGAAGGGCACCTGGTGGTAGCGGATGAGCGCCGTGATCGCCTCGCGCGCCGTCGGGTCGACGTCGGCGCGCCAGAGCATGCCGCGGGCCATGATGTCGCCCTTCACCGAGTGCCCCGGCTGGCGGATCCGGCCGTCGACGACGCGCGTGCACATCGGCTTGGCGACGTCGTGGAGGAGGCAGGCGGCGAAGACGATCGCCCGCTCGTCCGCTGGCAGGGCGCGCCAGGCCGGGAGCGCGGCGAGGGCCTCGCAGACCATCACCGTGTGCGTCCAGACGTCGCCCTCGGCGTGGTGCTCCGGGTCTTGGGGACAGCTCGCCATCTCGCGGGCCCACGGGCGCGCGGCGACCTCCGCCCACGGGTAGGCGGACGGAGCGTCGGGGTCGAGGAGTGGGAAGGGGAGGTCCATGGCGGGGCTCCTTGCGCTGTGATCAGCCCGCCCAGAGGTCGACGCCCGGGGCGAGCTGGTTTTGGACGATCGGTCGCGCGAGCCAGTGCGTGCCGGAGTCGAGGATCGCGTTGAGGAAGGTGCTGCGCACCCACTTGAGGCGCTCTACGACGCGGCCGTCCTCCTCGATCTTCAGGTAGAGGCCCTCCATCGCGTCCTCGCCGTCGGTCTCGCGCAGCGCCTGCTCGCGGCCGACCCCGGCCGGGGCCGCGGCCTCGACCAGGCGCTCGCGCCAGGCCTCGGTCTTGAAGAGCGACGGGCCGACGAGATCGGTGAGCTCGCGCAGGCGCCCCGGCGCGCCGTCGTAGAGCACCGCGACCGAGACGACGGGGACGCCGTCGAGGAGCTCGCGGCGGCGCGCCGTCGACAGGAAGTCGCCGGTGACGCGGTCGAAGACGTCGAACTCCATGAAGTAGTGGGGGAGGGCGTCGTAGAAGCAGGTGTGCTTGGCGTAGAGCCACTCGCCGTACATCACGTAGCGCTCGCCGAGGGCGCAGTAGAGCGCCTCGACGTGGGTGTTCGCCCACTGCTTGAAGAGGTCGAAGTGGCGCTCGCGGGGGCCGCCCTCGAGGTAGTGGCCGCGGCTCTGGAGGAGGAGCGCGCCCTCGGGGGTGAAGGAGATCCCAGCGTTGGCCCCGTCCATCTTCTCCTCGGCGACGACGTGGCGCCCGCGGACCGCCGCGAAGGGGACGGCCGCGAGGTCGTGATCGCCGTGCTGGAGGCGCGAGCCGACCAGGTGGTGGGTGCGGGGGTATTTGATCATCGGCGGGTGCATCGTCGTACTCCTGGCGCCGCGCGGCGTCGCGCGGCGGCGGACGACCGCGGTCGCCGGAGGAGCGGCACCCGGGGCGGGGCTGCGGCTGGAGTGATGGGCGAGGTCGCGGTCAGCGCGCGCTCGCAGCGACGCCGCGAGGCGGCGTGAGGCGGGCGCGGGGTTGAGTCCTAGCGAACCATCGGATCACCATCTGAACGCGGAGGATGAGGGGCGAGCTGGCGGCTGTCAAGCGCCTCTCTCGCGCGGCCTGTCGGAGCCTGACCGAAGCGCCATGGAGCAACGGCGCCGCGACGGGCGTCAGAGCGCGGCCCGACCCCGTCTCACGGCGGCCGTGAGGCCCGCGAAAACGCCGCAAACCGGGCCTCCGAAGCCCTTGACCGCGTCTTCGCCGTGGTATCGTCGGCCCATGCTTAGCTTGGATTATCGGATGGCAATCGGGGGCGTCGTGGCGCTCCTATCGACGGGGTGCATGTTCGAGGGCGACGACCCCGTCGAGGGGACCGCGGGCGCCTCGGCGACGGCGGGCGACACGGACCCCGGGGGCACGAGCGGCGACGACGGCACGAGCGGCGCGACGAGTGACACTTCGGTGTCGGCGTCGGACTCCGCGTCGTCGACCGCGCCGACGGGGACCGAGACGGGGGGGACGACGGACACCACCGGCGAGGGGACGACGGGCGAGGAGCCGATGAGCTACGCCCCCGACTGTGAGCCGCTCGACGTGGCCTTCGCGGACGCGATGGCGCTCGAGGTCCACACCGTCACCTTCGACCTCACCCATAACGACGGCGACTACGCGGGCAGCGGCCTCGACAACGGCTACATCTACCTGGTCAACGAGGTCACCGGCGACCGCGCGCGGATCGGCCAGGTGAAGACGAAGAAGCTCGTGGCCCCCGTCCTCGCCGGGGTCTACTCGATCGTCTACGAGGCGGCCGCGAGCACGATGACGATGCCGCGCAACGCCAGCGTCGTCCTCGAGGAGGGCCTCGCCGTCTTCACCGACGTCTCGCGGACCGTCGACATCCCTAGCGTCGACGTCAAGCTCACGCTCAAGCTCGACGGCAAGGAGCCGACGCCGTCGCCGGTCGACAGCGCCCGGATCTTCGTCACGCAGGGCGGCCCGGAGGGCGAGCGGACCTATATCGGCTCGACGGCGCAGTCCGGCGGCAAGTTCTCGGCGCCACTCGTCCCCGGCGACTACGAGGTCTTCTACGAGTCCGAGCGCCGCGGCGCCGGCCTGCCGATCAACGCGCTGGCGAAGATCGCGGAGCTCACGGTGCCGCCGAAGGCCGGCGATGCGTACGAGACGACGGCCGCCGTGAAGACGCATGCGCTCACCGGGGCGATCAAGTTCAACGGCGTCAAGCCGCCGTCGAGCTCCTACGATCACGGGCTTATCTACGTCCGCGACACGATGAGCGGCGCGGTCACGGCGATCGGCGACACGGCCAACGGCGCGATCTCAGGGGTCTCGGTGATCGGCGGCGAGTTCACGAGCTACGAGCTCTTCTACGCCGCGGACAAGATCTCGGAGTTCGCCCCCGCCAACCGCTGGGCTCGCCTGGCGCCCGGCGAGGTGCCGGCGGAGATGCTCGTCGACGAGCTGGCGACCCTGGCGATCGAGACCGTCGACGTCACCGGCGCGGTGAAGGTCGACGGCGCGGACCCGATCGAGGATCCGAACAACCGCGGCGAGCTCCTCGTCGGCGCTGACGAGGACCGCGCGGTGATCGGCGAGATCGCCAAGGGCATCGGGCAGACGCTGATCAAGGGGAGCTACGGCGTCTACTTCCGCCACGAGGTGAGCGACGGCGGCCTCCCGGTGAACACCTTCGGCCTCCTCGAGAGCGACGGCGTCACCGATGACAAGGTCGACGCGCTGGCGTTCAACGTCGAGACGACGCTGGTCCACGGCCCGATCACGGTCGACGGCGCGGCGCCGCCCGACTCGGTCTACAGCGACGGGCGCCTCATCCTGCGCAGGGACGACGACACGGTCTACCTCGGCAACACGCGCCACGGCGCCTTCAGCAAGCGGATCGTCCGCGGCGCGACCTACGACCTCTACTACGCGGTCGAGAGCACCGACGGCGAGGTCCCCGGCAACCACGAGGTGCGCCTCGCGTCGGACATCAAGATCGTGGGCGCGGACCTCATGCTCCCGATCGACGTCCCGCTGGTCCACGACACCTCCCCGCAGATCACGGTGCCGGAAGGGGAGGACTTCGGCGGCGAGGGTCGCTACGTCCTGCGCAAGATCGACGGCTCGGAGGGCCCCTACGTCGGCGGCGACGAGATCGTCGTCGGCTCGACGGAGGGCACGAACCTCGACATCGCCGTGACGCCGGGCACCTACCTCCTGCTCTATCGCATGGAGACGCCTGGGGTCGGCACGCCGACGAACGAGGGGGCGGCCCTCGCGTGCGTAGTCATCGGGGAGGAGGAGGGCTGATGCGCGGCGCGGACCTCATGACCTGGCTGCTCTGCGCCGCCTCGGCGCTCGTCGTCAGCGGCTGCAGCGGCGACGACAACTCAGGGGCGAGCGGCTCGGCGACGGACTCGATCACGGACTCGGCGACGGACACCGGGCCGAACTCGACCTCGCAGGATCCGACGACGACCACGAACAACTCGACGACGAGCGGCACCACCGGGACGACCGAGTCGATGTCGACGGGTCCGGAGAGCACCACGGACGCGGCCGATTGCCTCGCGCTCGATGAGGCGACGGAGTCGCCGGACGTCGGCAGGGTGCTCTGCTGCCGCTCCGTCGCCGCCGACTTCCCGTCGATCTCGACGACGCTGGTCGCGGTCACGGTGACGATCGACGGCGACACGCCGGTCGGCGGCGAGTACGACAGCGGCCTCCTCTTCCTCGAGGAGGTCACGACGGGGGATCGCGCGCTCCTCGGCTCGACCGCGGACAAGGCGTTCGACGTCAGGGTCTTCCCCGGGCGCTATCGCGTGGTCTACGAGGTCGACAGGGCCCAGGAGAAGGCGCCGATCAACACGCGCGCGGTGGTCCTGGAGTCCGTCACCATCGCGTCGCACATGGACTCGCTCGCGATCGACGTCAAGACGGTCGAGCTGAGCGGGGCGCTGCTCGTCGACGGGGTCCCGCCGGTGAAGTCGTCCTACGACGCCGCCGAGATCGAGCTCTACGACGCGGCGACGGACTCACGGACGGTGATCCTCGACACCGCCAAGACGCACATGGTCTCCGCGCGGGTGATCCCCGGGGAGTACGAGCTGCGCTACGCGGTCACCGACATCGGCACGGAGATGCCGCGTAACGGCGACGCGGCGCTCAAGGCGGTGACGGTGGACGAGGGGCCGACCTTCTCGCTCGGCGACATCGCGGTGGCGACCGTGGCGCTCGACGCCGGCGTCACCATCGACGGCGAGGCGCCGCCGCCGAGCGAGCTCGACAACGCGGAGATCTACCTCGTCGATCGCGACACGGGCGATCGGATCTTCGTCGGCGAGACCATGAACGGCAAGCTCGGGCCGGCGCGGGTGATCGGCGGCCCGGCGCGCCGCTACGATCTGCGCTACGCCGCGCTCAAGTCGCAGTCCCTGCCGATCAACGAGTGGTCGCTCCTCGCCGCCGACGTCGACGCCGGCTCGATGCCGGCGTCGATCGATCTGCCGACGGCGCTCGTCAGCGGCAGCGTCGAGATCGACGGCGGGCCGGCGCCGCAGGGCGAGCCCGAGGAGAGCGCGCTCATCTCGCTTGAGCGCAGCGACGACCGTGCGATCCTCGGCGCGACGAAGGACGGCCCCTTCCAGCGCCGCGTCCTCGCGCTCAGCTCCTACGACGTGATCTACGGCCACGAGGCGAGCAGCGGCGTCGTCCCGGCGAACAACCAAGCGCGGATCGTCGAGGACTACGCGGCCGGCGACGCGCTGGCGCTCAACGTCGAGACGACGCTCCTCTCGGGGACGATCAAGGTCGGCGGCGCGCCCCCGCCGGCGTCCGTCTACGACAACGGCCGCCTCTTCCTGCGCAGCGCCGACGGCGACGTCGTCGCGCTCGGCGAGACCCGCTTCGGCGGCTTCGAGCGGCGCGTCGTCAACAAGGTCTACGACGTCGTCTACTCGGTCGACACCGCTGGGGGCATGGTGCCGAGCAACGTCGACTACGTCGTCGAGCAGCTCGACCTCACGACGGAGCCCGTCGCGGAGAAGAGCGTCGACATCGACGTGCCGGCCGAGTCCTTCACCATCAAGCTGAACTTCGACAACCCGGCCGAAGCGGTCGAGCGCGGGCGGATCCTCGTCCGCCTCGAGGGCACCGAAGAGCTCCTCTACGTCGGCGAGATCACCGAGGGCATGACGGCCCACCTCTCGGGGACGCTGGTCCCTGGGACCTACGGGATCTTCTTCCAGGCCGATCGCGGCGGCTTCGGGATCCCGGCCAACCAGGGGGCGATGATCAGCTGCATGACCTTCGACGGCTAGGTCGCGGTCTCGCGCAGGCCGTCGACCGCGCGCTCCCGCTGAACTGAGGGCGCGCGCGGCTCGGAGCTACGACGGGCGCCGCTGGCTCAGGGCCGCGAGGCCGCGCTCCTCGCGGCGGGCCGCGAAGTAGAGGAAGGCGAGGGCGGTGAGCACCGCGACGCTGATCCAGAGGACGCCCCAGAAGGTCGTCGGCAGGCCGGTGACCTCGGCGAGCATCGCCGCGTCCGAGCGGGCCTCGGGCCGGTCGAGGATGTCGCTCTTGATGTCGAGCACGGCGTAGAGGCAGCTCGTCAGGCCGATCACCCGGAGCGTGAGGTCGCAGACCCTCTCGGAGAGCTTGAGGCCGAGGACCATGAGCAGGAGGCTGCTGGCGACGCCGAAGCCGAAGCCGAAGCCGATCACCGGGCGGACGAAGATCGCGGTGACGGCGAGGAGGATCGCGCCGAGGACGACGGCGACGCCGCGGTCGAGGCGGGTGCGCGCGGCGAGGGTGAGGATCACGCCGCCCCAGACCAGCGAGCCGAGGTAGCCGGCGCTGAGGGTGAGGATCCGCGAGCCGCCGCGGGTCAGGCACAGGCCGCCCTGCTCCTTGACCACCTGGATCTCGACGATCTCGCCGCCGGTGAGCACGGCCATCAGGCCGTGGCTGAGCTCGTGGAAGAAGACCACGAGGATCTTCAGCGGGTAGACCACGGGCGTGTCCCAGAGGGCGGCGACGGCGGCGGTGAGGCCGAGGAGGAGGAGGACGCCGTGCCAGTCGGTCGCGGTGCGGCGGAAGGCCATCGTCGGCGAAGTATAGCGGGGGCGAGCGCCGAGTCTAAGCGCGGGGGCGCGCGCCTATCCCTGCGCGGCGTCGCCGGCTATCCTCGAGCGCCAGGGCCCATGGCCAACATCGGCTACATCCAGGTCGTCCGCCACTGCAACCACTTCTGCGGCTTCTGCTCGAACCCGACGACCCCCTACACCCACGACCTCGAGTCGATGCGGGTGCTCGTCGACGACCTCGTCGACCGCGGCTACTTCGGCGTCGTGATGACCGGCGGCGAGCCGACGCTGCACCCGGAGCTGCCGGAGATCGTCGCCTACGCGAGCGAGCGCGGCCTCCACGTCCGCATGATCACCAACGGCTGGCGCCTCGCCGATCGCCGCTTCGCCGACGAGCTCGCGCGCGCCGGTCTCCGCCTCGTCCACGTCTCGATCTACTCGGTCGACGCCGACGTCGAGGCGCGCCTGCGCGGCGTCGAGGGCTCGCTCGAGCGGGCCTTCGCCGCCCTCGACAACGCCGCCGCGGCCGGCGTCGAGGTCAACATCAACTCGGTGATCAACCGCCTCAACGCCGATCACCTCGACCGCAACGTCCGCTACTTCCTCAAGAACCACCCGCAGGTCCGCCACTTCGTCTGGAACAACCTCGATCCGTCGATGGGCCGCGCTGAGGTCAACCAGGAGCTCTTCGTCCCGCGCCTCGCCGACTTCGAGCTGTCGCTCCACCGCGCGCTCCGCCTCCTCCACCGCGCCGGCCGGACCTTCCGCGTCGAGCGCGTGCCGCTCTGCTATATGACCGAGTTCGCCTGGGCGAGCACCGAGACGCGCAAGATCATCAAGGGGGAGGAGCGCGTCGTCCACTTCCTCGACGACAAGCAGACCGTGCGGCAGACGGCCTGGGGGCACATCTACGGCGACGGCTGCGAGGTCTGCTCGTTGCGGCCGATCTGCGGCGGGCTCTTTGATCAGGGCGGCGCCTACGATCCCGACGAGCTTCACCCCGTGTTCATCGATCACGAGCGCGTCGTCGCGGCGGTGCTCGGCGACGCCAGCGATCCCTCGTTCACCGGGCAGACGCTCGACGCGTGGCGCGAGAGCTTCGCCGGGCGGGCGACGCCCGAGCCGGTGCCGCGCGAGCGCGAGACGATGCGCGAGGCGCTGATCCCCGTCGGCAGGATCACGGATCGCGGGCGCCGGCTCTTCGCGGCGAAGCGGCGCGCCGAGGCCGACAAGGCGGCGCGCCTCGGCGTCGCGGTCGAGCGCGAGCGTGAGCGCGCCGCCGATGAGCGGGACGAGCAGCCCTAGCAGCCCTTGCGGATCCCGTCGGCGGCGATCGTCCAGCGCCCGCTCGTCGCCTTCAGCCGCCGCCGCGCCCGCGGCCCGACGTCGGCCTCGGTCTCGGTCTCGGGGTCCGCGGTCACGCCCTCGTAGGGGCCGGGGCGCAGCCGCAGGCAGGCGTCGCCGGCGACCTCGATCCTATGCCTCCACGAGTAGCGGCCGATGGGGCTGTGCCTCTCCTCGCCGACGGTCGGCGGGAGCTGGCCGACGAAGCTCCATCCGTCGGCGGTCGGCGCGAAGCCGAGGACGCGGAGCGAGTCCCCGCCGCCGCCGGCGGTGATGAGCTGGCGGGCCTCGACGACGGCGAGCGCGTTGTCGAGGGGGATGAGGTCGCGGAGAGCGAGCTCGGGCGTCGGGATCGCCGCCCATGCGCCGCCGTCTTCGCGGAGGATCCAGTCGGTCACGGGCGCGCGGTGGATGGTCGCGTGGCCGATCTCCTCGTAGTGACCGACGGCGACGTAGCCCGGGCGGATCGTCCGCAGGCGCTCGACTCCCCCGAGGATCGCCGACGTCGTCGGCGAGCCGCGGTCGGTCTCTCGCCACGCGGAGAGGTCCGTCGTCGCGCCTTCGCCGGGGTGGAGGGCGAGCTGGTCGTCGACGCGCCAGGTCTCCTTCGGGCCGTCGCGTGGGGTCAGCTCAAATTCGACCCCGTACTCGCCCTCGGCTGTGAGGGCGCTGCGGACGATGTCGTCGCGGGTCCAACAGGGGCGCGGACCTCGGCCCCAGGGGCAGATCGTCACGGTTGTCCCGGTGTGGTGGTGGCGGAGCGCGCCCCGGCGATCGAGGTCATCGGGCGTTAGGCGGACGACGTCGACGACCTCTCCGGGGTGCTCGCGGAGCCAGCCCGCCAGCGTCTCGACGCTCCCTGGCCAACGCGCGGCGAAGCGAAGGCTGTACCAACGGCCAGGTTTGAGGCCGTCGCCGAGGAGGGCGAGGGGCCGGCTCGGCTCCTCCGGGACCACGCGGAAGTAGGCGCGTCGGTCGAGCTCGCGCTGGTCGTCTTCGCGGTCGCGCTCGGGGACGGCGTCGAGGCGGCCGATGGTCGCCAGGACCGTGTTGCCGGTGCTCGGCTCACGGCCGACGAATTCGTAGATCACACCGAGCGTCTCGGGCTCCAGGGCGAGGGCGTCGCGCACCCACGGTCGGGTCTGCACGAGCTCGAAGCGGGGCGGGCAGTCGTAGCGGAAGGGGATGGGGGTGCGGACGAAGCTCGCGTCGATGGGGCTCCGGGCGAGGAGGGCGTTGAGGGCGATCCAGGGGGCGCCTTGATCGGTCTGCGTCGCGCAGTGGCGGGCGGGCGTCGGCACGATGACGGGCTCCTCTTCCGCCTCCGCCTCCGCTTCCGCTCTCGCTTCCGCTTCCGCT
>JAGQIT010000433.1 GCA_020431135.1 Myxococcales bacterium
TGCCGCCCGACGAGACCGCGCCGCACACCCCCTCCTCGCCGCTGGCGCCGCGCGGGACCGCGTCGCCGCCGAGCATCGCCGCGGTCATGGCGACGATCTCGGCCTCGTACTTCGTCGCGCTCGGCCACAGGTCGGCGTGCAGCGGGTTGACCTGCGAGTGGAGGGCGTAGACCTCGTTGAGGAAGTCGATGTGATCGCGGTTGCCGTGGTAGACGGCGCCCGAGACGTAGCCGTCGCGCCAGCGGCCCTCCTCGCGCGCGGCCATCGTCCGCATCATGTCGAGGATCTCGGCGCGCTCCTTGCCCTCCTCGGGGAGCGCGGTGAAGCTCGGGAGCTCGCCGCGATAGGGGCGCATGCTCGCCTCCATCGACTCGAGCATCGCCGCGTACTCGCGCTCGATCCGCTTCTTCACCCAAGGGATCTTCTTGGCGACCTTGAAGGCCCCGGTGAGCACCCCCGGCGGGAGGCGTCCGAGCTGTTTTTCGACGGTGTCCTTGATAGTCATGAGCTCTGCTTGCGGGGCGCTAGAGGTCGCGGTTGAGGCGGTGGAAGAGCTTGCGGTTGGCCTTCAGGGCCGCCTGGAACTCGCCGAAGAGGCGGTCGTAGACGCCCGCGGCGTCGCCCTCGGGGCGGTAAGTCTGGGCGATCTCCACCGCCCGGCCAACGTCGTCCCATGTGAGGTAGCCGAGGCCGACGAGCGCGAGGAAGCCGGCCCCGCGGGCGTTGGCGGCGATCGGGTGCCGGACCTGGTGGATCGTCCGGCCGCAGACATCGGCGAGGATCCGGCACCACAGCGCCGAGTTCGCGCCGCCGCCGATCACCCGCAGGGCGTCGATGCGCCGGCCGATGAAGCCCTCGACCGCGCCGAGGAGCCAGCGGCTGTTGTAGGCGACGCCCTCGAGGACCGCGCGGATCAGGTGGCCGCGGGTGGTGCTGAGCGACATGTTGAGGAAGCCGCCGCGGAGGCGGTGATCGTCGAGCGGCGAGCGCTCGCCGTTGAGCCAGGGGAGGAAGAGGAGGCCGTCGCTGCCCGCGGGGATCGTCGCCGCGAGCGCGTCGAAGCGGCCGTAGACGCCGGCCGGCGCCGGGCCGCTGGCGAGCGCGTCGTCGGCGAAGAGGAGGTCCTTGAGGAAGCCGAGGCAGGCGCCCGCGGTCTCCTGCTCGTTGGCGATGAAGTAGCGCCCGGGGATCGCCGACGGCAGCGACGCCATGTTGCTGACGATGTCGGTCTTCTTGAAGGGGACGTGGCAGGTGAGCCACGACGAGGTGCCGATGTAGAGGTGGGCCTCGAAGTCGGCGACGCCGCCCGAGCCGATCGCCGCGGACTGGACGTCCGGGGTGCCCATGATCACCTGGACGTGCTCGCCGAGGCCGAGCTCGGCGGCGACCTCGGGGCGCAGCGGGCCGAGGACGTCGACCGCCTCCTTGAGCTCGCTCGGCAGCTTGCTGCGCTCGAGGCCGGCGCGATCCAAGAGCGCGTCGTCGTAGGTGACGCGCCCCAGATCGCGGTTGTCGGTGACCCAGTGCAGGGCGATCGAGTCGTAGGAGGCGGCGGCCCGGCCGGTGAGCTTGAGGTTGAGGTAGTCCTTGGGCTCGAGGAAGACCGCGGTGCGCTCGTAGACCTCGGGGTGGTGGTCGCGGAGCCAGTGGATGTGGGCGACCGGGTCCTTGCCGGAGAGCCCCGGGACGCCGCCGGTCAGGCGGATCCAGCGGTAGAGCTTGGCCAGCGCGTAGCCGTCGACGTTCGGCCAGCCGCCGACGCGCTCGTGGACGTAGCGGGCGCCGCGAGAGTCCATCCAGATCACCGCGTTGTGCAGCGGGCGGCCGTCCGCGTCGACGGCGACGGTCCCCGACCACTGCGCCGTGCAGACGACGGCGACGACGCGCTTCGGATCGATGAGCTGGCGGCCGAGGAGGCGGCGGGCGGCCTTGACGATCGCCCGCCACCAGTCGGCCGGCGCCTGCTCAGCGCCGCCGCCCGGGAGGAGGATCAGATCGGTGGGCTCGAACTCCGAGCCGACCACCGCGCCGCGCGGGTCGAGGATCGCGACCTTCGGGCCGGAGGTGCCGAGGTCGATCGCGAGGACGTAGTCCTGATTCGAGGTCGCAGCGGGCACGGCGCGAGCATACGGAGGATGCGCGCCGATGAACAGCCGGCCTTCGCGTCTGCGCCCCGATTGCGATAGGGTCGGACCATGCGCGCCGCGATCTCCACGCTCACCGCCCTCCTCGCCGCATCTGGCCTGGTCATCGCCGCCTGCGCGCCGCCCAAGCCGCCGAAGCCCAAGCCGAAGGCGGCCGAGCTCGACGCCGACGACGACGCCGCCCTCGCGGCCGACGACGACAGTGACAACGGGGACGACGACGCCGAGGAGCCCGCGGCGGAGGCCGCCCCGAAGCCAGCGACGCCGTCGGCCGACGCCGCGCCGAACCTCGGCGCGCTGCCGCCGGTCGACGCCGAGGCGGCGCAGAACCTCGCCGACGCCCTGCGCCACGCGGACGAGGGCAACGAGGCCCGGATCGCCGCCGCCGGCCTCGCCGAGATCGAGGCCGCGCGCCTCCCCGACTTCATGATCCGCGCCCTCAAGGACTACGCCGATGTGACCCCCGATCAGCGGTCGATGGTCGTCTCGCGCGAGATCGGCGGCGAGGACGGGCAAGCGGCGTGGAACCAAGCCTGCGCCGGCGGCGTGGTCGTCTTCCAGAAGGTGGCGGTCGCCGCCCCGGAGGACAAGGCGAGGCTGCTGTGGAAGGAGTGCGACCTCGATCGCCTCGGGATCTTCGACGCTGAGGCGGTCGCGAGCGCGGACCCGGCGGCGCTCCTCCTCGCGACCCTCGCCGCCGATCGCCTGCAGCGCGCCGACTCGCTGAGCGAGCCCGAGATCGTCGCGATCACGGCGCTGACGAGCAAGGCGAGCGACCGCTAGGCGCCGCGGCGATGCCCTCTCCGCTTGACCCCGCGTTCTGGCGCGCGAGCCCGCGGCGCCTCGCGCTCCTCGGCTTCCTCGGCCACGCGCCCGGGCTGCGCCTCCTCGGCCGCGTCCGCTTCCGCCCGCGCTTCGTCAGGACGAACCTCGTCGCCGTCGGCCTCACCCTCGCGGCGATGGTCGTCGCGGGGATCGCCGCGCCGGCGGGCGCCGGCGGGCGCTTTGTGCTGCTCACCTGGCTCGTCCTCCACTTCGCGTGGAGCGCGATCGTCAGCGCCTGGATCCTCGGCGGCGCGCCGCTGCGCGACGACGGCGACCGCCGCTGAGCGAGGCGGGCCCGCGAGCGGGGACTCGCCGCAGCCCCAGCGCTCGCGCGGACCTCCGGTCGCCGCGCGACCGTCAGATGCAGCCGAGGATCACGCTGTCGTTCGCCGCGGCGTAGGTGCCGGCGGTCCCCGGGAAGTCGGTGTTCCCGGTGCAGGTCAGCGTCGACTTCGAGGCCACCCAGGCGCCGTAGCCCCCGCCCGGCCCGACCGCCGCGTCGACGAGCTCGAGGGCGCCGCCGCCGGTGACGAAGAGCGACGCCACGCTGTCGGGGTCGCCGTTCCACGGGGTCGAGCCCGCGTCGAGCACCTCGACGTTCGTCAGCTGGTTGGCGGCTGTGTTGCTCTCGAAGTAGAGGCCGCGCCAGAAGCCGTTGGCGTTCGCGTTGGCGCCGCGGAAGACCACCGGGTCGTCGGCCGTGCCGCTCGCCGTCAGGCTCCCGAGCTCCATCACCCGCATGCCGATGTCCTGCGCGTGCTCGATCTCGACGCCGGCCTCGATCTCGACCGCGGCCTCGACGAACATCCGATCGGAGATGTAGTAGGGCGTGCCGAGGTCGCGCCAGGTCGCCGCCCGGCTGACCTTGTCGTTGTTGCCGAAGACGACCCAGACGCGGTCGTCGGTGTTGTTCTCGATCGTGCTCGTGCCGGCGAGGTCGCCGACGAGGTCGGGGTGGATGCGCATCGGCACGTTGTTGTCGTGGAGGTGGTTGCCGGCGAAGCCGGCGATCCGCGCGTCCCCGCCGAGGTAGAGGCCGTAGCCGGCGCTGTTGTCGATCTCGGTGTTGGTGATCAGCGCTGACCCCGAGGTGTTCATAAAGACAGCCGCGACCGTGTCGCTGTCGCCGTTCCACGCCGACGCGCCGGCGTCGGCGATCCGCACGTGATCGAGAACGACGCCGTAGGCGAGCGGCTCCTCGGTGCCGCCGACCTCGAAGGCGAGCCCCTGCCAGTAGCCGCGGGTGCCGACCGAGGCGCCCTCGAAGACGATCGGGCTGTCGGCGGTGCCCTCGGCCGCGAGCGCGCCGTCGCCCCGCACCGTCAGCGACGAGCCCTCCTCCATCTGGACGACGACGCCGGGCTCGAGGGTCAGCGGCGCCTCGACGAAGCAGCGGTCGGTGATGAAGTAGGGGGCCGAGAGCGCGGCCCACGTCGCGGCGTCGGTGAGGGTCTCGTTGTTGCCAAAGCCGACGTGGACGCGGTCGTCGTCGTTGCCGTCGAGGACGGTCTCGGGGCCGAAGGCCGCCGCCCCGCCCATCGACACCCAGGCCGCCTCGGGGTTGGCGATGAAGCTGAGATCGGCGGCCGTGAGGGCGACGTCCCGGTTCACCCGGAGCGCGCGGCCGACGTTCTTCTGGAAGGTCACGGCGCTGAGCGACAGGGTCGTCGAGCCGTCGAGCCAGAGCGCGGCGTAGGAGTCGCTCGCGCCGTTCCACTGCGCCGATCCGGCGTTCTCGACGATCACGTGCGCCCAGGCGTTGGCGCTCCCCTGGCTGTCGTCCATCGAGATCCCGTGCCACGAGATCAGCGGGTCGGCGGTCCCGAGGAGGACCGGCGCCTCCGCGGTGCCGGCGATCGTCAGCTGCCCGCCGGTCTTGATCGACACCTTGATGTTCGACGCGAAGCGGATCTCGACGCCCTCCTCGACGGTGACGATCCCGTCGCTCAGCGTGAGGTGCTCGTCGACGGTCCAGCAGGTCCCCGCGGGGAGGACGAGGCCGCCGACGAACTCGGCGTCGGTGAGCGGCTGCGACTGCGGGCACTGGATCATCGACCCGGTCTCGGTCGCGTCGGTCGTCGAGCCGGTGGTCATCTCCGAGCTGGTGTCGGTGCCGGCCGTCGTCTCGGGGTCCGAATTCGGGCAGGCGACGAGGAGGGGCGAAAGGGCGAGTAGGATCGGCAAGCGCATGCGAACTCCAGGGCTGTTCTTCTCTGCTCGGGTCCACAGGAAGCGCCGGCGCAGCGGGCCAAACTCTCTTGAAGTTCCCCGGGGCCGGTGCCACGCTTGACCCCCCGCAGCGCCGGAAAAGCCGCGCGCGCGCCGGTTATTCGGGTATTTGGGGAGCTTTGACTTCTCTCGGTTCTCTCGGCTCTCTCGGTTCTTTGGCCTCTTCGTGGATATCGCGGTGACCGTCGCTCCCCCCATCACGGAGCTGCTCCAGCGGTTGGCGAGCGGAGACGCTCGCGCGGCCGACGACCTCGCGCCGTCGCTCTACGTCGACCTCCGCCGGATCGCCCACGGCCAGCGCGCGCGCTGGCGCGGGCAGGCGACGCTCGAGACGACCGCGCTCCTGCACGAGGCCTGGCTCAAGGTCGCGCGCGCCCGCGGTCAGGGCTGGGCGAGCCGCGAGCACTTCTTCGCGGTGTGCACCCGGGCGATGCGGCAGATCCTCATCAACCACGCGCAGGCGAGGGTCGCGGCGAAGCGCGGCGGCGGGGCCGTCCCCGAGCCGATCGATGGCGTCGCCGATCTGAGCACGCGCGACGCCGAGCTGGTGCTCGCCGTCCAGCAGGCGATCGACGGCCTCCGGGCGCGCTCCGAGCGGCTGGCGAGCATCGTCGAGTACCGGGTCTACGCCGGCTTCTCGGTCGATGAGACCGCCGATATCCTCGGGGTCTCGGCGCGGACGGTGAAGCGGGAGTGGCAGCGCGCGCGCATCTGGTTGAGCGCGTCCTTGGAGGACGGGAGCCCGGCGTGGTCAGCTCTGGGTCCGAGATAGACCCCTCCGCCTGGAACCACCTCGACGCCCTCCTCGACGCCGCCCTCGACCGCACCGGGGCGGCGCGAGAGGCCTACCTCGCGGGCCTCGACGCGGCCGACCGAGAGGCGCTCCGCCGCCTCCTCAAGCACGCCGACAGCGACGGCCCGGTCGAGGAATTGCTCGCGCTGACGAGCGCCGAGGTCGAGCCCGTGATCGGCACCTGGCGCCTCGGCCCGCAGATCGGCGCCGGCGGCATGAGCTCGGTCTACGCGGTCCGCCACGTCGACCCGGCGGTCGACCTGCGCGGGGCGATGAAGCTGCTCCGCGGCGGACCCGGGACGACCCGCTTCGTCGAGCGCTTCCAGCAGGAGCGCGACATCCTCGTCGGCCTCCGCCACCCGCACATCGTCGGCGTCTTCGACGGGGGGACGACCGCCGCCGGCGTCCCCTACTACGTGATGGAGCGGATCGACGGCCCGGACTGGGCGGCGTGGTGCCCGGCCCACCCGCTCGCCGAGCGCCTGCGCCGGCTCGTCCAGATCTGCCGCGCCGTCGCCTACGCGCACCAGCGGCTGATCGTCCACTGCGACCTCAAGCCGGCGAACCTCCTCTTCGATCGCGACGGCGAGCCGCGGGTGCTCGACTTCGGGATCGCCAAGCTCCTCGACCTCGGCGAGCACACGCTCACGGGCCAGCGCATGCTGACGCCGCGCTGGTCGGCGCCCGAGCAGGTCAGCGGCGCCGCGGTGACGACCCGCACTGACGTCCACGCGCTCGGCCTCCTGCTGTGGTCGAGCATCACCGACAAGGTCCCGCGGGGCGGGCTCTCGGGGACCGCGCTCCTCGCCGACGTCGGCGCCCGGCCGCCGCCGCTGCCGTCGACGATCGCCCCGATCGCCCGCGGGGACCTCGACGCGATCGTCCAGCGGGCGACGGCCCTCGATCCTGCGGACCGCTACCGCAGCGCCGCCGAGCTCGCTGACGACCTCGAGCGCCACCTCCGGGGCGAGGCCGTCCACGCCCGGGCGAGCGCCCGCTGGTACACCCTCTC
>JAGQIT010000434.1:0-2507 GCA_020431135.1 Myxococcales bacterium
CGGCCCGAGGGCTACCGCAAGGCCCAGCGCCTCTTCGAGCTCGCCGAGCGCTTCGACCTCCCGCTGCTCTGCCTGATCGACACCGCCGGCGCCTACCCGGGGATCGGCGCCGAGGAGCGCGGGCAGTCGGAGGCGATCGCCGCGTCGATCGAGGCGATGACCCGCCTGCGGGTGCCGACGATCTCCGTGGTGATCGGCGAGGGGGGCTCGGGCGGCGCCCTGGCGCTCGGCGTCACCGACCGGATCCTGATGCTCGAGCACGCGGTCTACTCGGTGATCTCGCCGCGCGGCTGCGCGTCGATCCTGTGGAAGGATCCGGAGGCCGAGCAGAAGGCGGCGCAGCAGCTGCGGATGACCGCCTCGGATCTCAGCGAGCTCGGCATCTGCGACGAGATCATCCCCGAGGCCGTCGGCGGGGCGCACCGCGGCCTGACGGTCACGGCCGCGGCGATGCAGGAGGCGATCCGCCGCCACCTCGCGGAGCTCGACGGCTTCGGCGTCGACGAGCGGTGCGAGCGCAGGTACGCGAAGTACCGGCGGATCGGCCACCTCGAGGTCGCCCCCGGGGCGATCTAGTGCTCCAGGGCCGCGGTCGTCGGTCCTCTCCTGCGCGTGGCGGCGCAGGGCAGGGACGGCGTAGGGCTGCCGCGGCGTCGTGTGAGGACGCGCGGGAGTCTGGTCACGCCGCGCAGGCGCGAGGGCCGCGTTGAGGGTCGACATGCGCGTTCTCTACGCAGTAGAACGTCGTTTGATCGCCGCCCATCCCTCCGCCGCGCCTATGCGAGAGATCATCGCGCGGGCGAGCTAAATTCGCAGGTCCCTGTGTACGAGCCCCTCGTCCTCGCCACCGCCATCGTCCTCGGGATGACGCTCCTGCGTCTCCTGCGCCGGCCTGGCGGGACGCCGGCGCTCTTCGCCCTGATCGTCGCCGGCGAGCTGGCGATGGCGATCGCCGGCATGGGCCACGAGGCGCAGCCCTGGGGGATCGCGGCGATCTGCCTGTGCGCGCTGACCGTCGTCGTCCCGTGGTTCCTCGAGGGCGCGGCGAAGCGCCTCTTCGGCCGCGGGCAGATGGGCCTCGCGGTGCGTCTCACCGGCCTGCGGGCGATGCTGATGCCGGGCTCCGGGCTCGCGCGCCACCAGGAGATCCTCCGCGGGATCAGCGTCCTCGAGCGCGAGGGGGTCGACGCCGCCCTCGACCACTTCCGCGGCCTGCTCCAAGAGACAGACGACCGCCACGAGGAGGCGGTGATCCACGAGCAGATCGTCAGCATGCTCTTCTACGCCCAGCGCTGGCACGAGGGGATCGCCCACTACGAGGGGCAGTTCCCGATCGGCTTCGCGGCGATGCGGCCGTCGCTCGCCCTCGGGCTCCTGCGGGCGTACGGCGAGGAGGGCAAGCTCGAGAGCGCCGCCGGGCTCCTGCGGGTCCTCGAGAACGGGCCGATGGCGGTGGACCCCGCGGGCGCCGATCTCCTCGGCCAGGCGCGCCTCACCTTCCTCGCCTACGCCGGGCAGCCGGGCTACGTCGACCTCGCGATCGGCCACCACAAGCTCCTCGGGATGTCGCCGGCGAGCGGCGCCCTCTACCGCGGCATCGCCTTCGCCCGCGCCGGCGACGTCGAGCGGGCGATCTCGGAGCTCGAGCGGGTGGGGGCGCTCGCCGGGCCGAACGACGAGCGGGTCGTCGCCGCGTCGAAGACCACCCTCGGCCGCGTCCGCGAGGCCGCCGTCGAGGTCGGCCCGGAGCTGCGCCGCTACGCCAACGCCGTCGGCGAGCGCCTGCGATCGTTCCTCAACACCGAGCGGGCGCCGCGGCGGCGCGGGACGATGGCGGCGACCTACGGGCTCGCGGCGCTGATGATCGCCGGCTACGCGGCGGCGGTGCTCAGCGACGGCGGCGGCCTCGGCCTCGTCACCCTCGGCGGCTTCACGGTCGGGCTGTGGGAGGCGGGCTCCTGGGGCCGCCTCTTCACGGCGCCCTTCGTCCACGGCGATCTGATCTCGCTGCTCCTCGACCTCTACTCGATCTGGCTCGCGGGACATATCGTCGAGCGGCTGCAGGGGAGCGGGCGGATGCTCGTGATCAGCGTCGCCGGGGCGGCGGCGGGGCTGTGGGCGGCGGCGCTGATCGAGCCGGCGCCGATGACCCTCCTCGCCGGCGGCCCCGCGATGGCGGTGGCGGCGGTGGTCGGCGCCCTGTGGACCCTGGTGCCGCTGCGCAGCCCGGCGATCTCGGCCCGCGCCCGGCGCTCGCTGATGATGACGCTGCTGCTCCTCCTCGGCGCCCAGCTCCTCGCCTGCCTGCCGGCGATGGTCGGCCTCGAGGTCGCGCCGATCTCCCTCGCGGCGGCGGCCGGCGTCGCCACGCTGCTGGCGACCGTGCTCCCCGGCGGCGCGCGCTGGCTGAACCGCGTCTTCGCCGCGCTCGCGCTCGCGCTCGTCGGCGCCGGGGCGTTCGGGGCCTCGCACGTTCTCGGCGAGGACGTCGAGGCCTACCTCGTCGC
>JAGQIT010000434.1:2548-5841 GCA_020431135.1 Myxococcales bacterium
TTCTCGCGGGTCAGCGAGCGCGACGACAGCCTCGGCGGCATGCCGCTGCCGATGTACGCGGGCGTTCTCGACGACACGGCGCTCCACGGCGGCGGCCTCGTCCAGCTGGCGGTCGTCCGCGGCGTCGAGCCGGGGCGCGACGGGCTCCTGGAGCTCGATCCGGGGCTCGGCCGCGAGGCCTCGCTCCTCGTCGACGACGCGCCGCCGCCGGCGATCGCCGCGGCCCTCGGCGACGCCCCGGGGTCGTGGCGGAGCTACGTCGTCTCGCGCAACGGCGGCGCGGTCGCGCGGGTCATCGAGCGCGCGCTCCCCGAGAGCGACGCGAGGCTGCTGCTGATCGGCGCGCCGCCGGTCGCCCTCGAGCAGGCGGCGGCGCTCTACGCGGCGATCCTCGTCGGCGCGGCCGAGGTCGGCGACGCGGGGGCGAGCGGCGCGGCGAAGCCTGCGGAGTGAGCTGAGGTCCGCGGCGTCGCTGGACCTCGACCTCGTCGCCGCGCCCAATTTACCCCGCCGAGAACTCAGTATCGCCGAGCTGCGGCGGAGTGAGCCGGACCGACGATTTCCACCAGCGCTTCGGGAGCTAGCTGCGCGTCGGCGGTCACCTGGCGCCGGGTTCTACGCGCTGGGCGGGGGAGCGCTGGGGCCCGCCGTCGGTGGCGCGTTGACGCTGGGCGCCACGGCGGGCGTCGGCATGCTCGTCGGGGCCAGACGATTGATGCTCATCAGCACCGCGTCGATGCGCTCCTGGACGGCTGGATCCGTCGTGCCGCCGCGGCGGAGCCCGCGGACGAGCTCCTCGACCTGCCCGACGACGGCGTCCATCGTCTTGAGGCCGTCGGGGGTCGCGTCCGCGACCGGGAGGCGCTCGGGGAAGAGGTCGATCCAGCCGTCGAGGTGGCGGCCGACCCCGTAGAGCCAGCTCCACATCGCCGGCGCGTAGCGGGGCGACACCAGGCCGATGATGAGAACGACGATCGACAGCGGCGAGAGCAGGAGGTCCTTGAGGCCGTCGACGACGAGCTTGCCCTGGAAGAGCGCGAACTCGCGGACGAGCCCCCAGCGCGACGGCTGGGTGACGACCGCGGCGGTCGAAGGCGCGGGCTCGATCGCCGCGCTGGCTGCGGGGGCGCGCGTGTCCTCGGTCTCGCTCATCACCGCGAGTCTACACGCCGCGGCGCCTCGCCACCGCGCGCGCTGTCGTCGTTGTCTGGGCGCTTGAGGGCCGCGGCGGGCGCGAGAGTCCACGACGGTCGCGCGCCCGTCGACGCCGATAGAACCCACAGTGCGCCCCCCGGCGGGGCCAACGGCGGCTGCGCGCGGCTGCTCGGAGCCTGTCCCGCCATCGGCACACGCTCCCGCTCGCCCTCGCCGACCGAGCGCGGTGCGAGACCACGCGCCGCTCTGCGGGACCACTGGCTAGTGGCTGATCGGCGCGGCGCAGACGACGAAGTCGTCGAAGTCGACGGCCTCGTCCTTGGTCGGCGCCCACTCGTCGCCGCTGCCGCCGAAGAAGGTCGAGAAGTAGAGCGCGTCGATCGCGTAGTCGCCGTCGGCGAGGCGGAAGAGGAAGTCCGGCGCGTCGAGGACGAGCTGGCCGTCGAGCCAGGCCTGGAGATGGCCGTCGTGCTCGCCCGGCGTGTTCATGACGACGCGGTGCTCGAGCGTGTGCCAGACGCCGGGCTCGAAGAGCGCCGGCTCGCCGCCGAGCGTGTAGTCGTAGTCGTCGCCGCAGCTGTTCTGCTTCTCGGGGAAGTACATGTACTGGACGCCGTGGCCCTCCTTGCGCCACATCGACCGCGCCGAGAAGCCGTCCGTGTCGGCGACGCAGCCGGTCGGGGCGCTGCCGCCGACGAGCCCCGGGAGCTTGCCGCCGAGGACGAAGTCGAAGCCGTCGGCGAAGCGCACGCGGTAGGCGAGGTAGAGCTCGTCGTACGCGCCGCCGAGGTCGGCGCGCCACTGGGCGCCGCCCTCGCTCGGGCCGACGCCGCCCTTTGGGTAGTGGATCCGCAGCGAGCGCCCCGAGAAGGCCGCGGCGCCGTCGATGATCTCGACCCGGCCCTCGTCGACGCCGTTGTCCCAGGGCGGCTCGTTCCAGTCGTCGAGGTCAGCGTAGAGGCCGACCGCGTCGTCGTCGAAGTCGTCGGCGAAGATCGGATCGTCGCAGCCGAAGTCGGCGCCGCCGGTGGTGGTGCTCCCCGCGGTCGTCGTGTCCGCGCCGGTCGAGGTCGTCGCGTCCGAGTCGGTGGAGGTGGAGGTGGAGGTCGTCGCGTCGCCCGTCGACGTCTCGCCGGCGCTCGCGGAGCCGGAGGTCGAGGTGTCGGCGGCGCTTGTGCCCGTGCTCTCGCCGCCGCCTCCGGTCGTCGTCGAGGTCGCGGTCTCGCTGGCGGCCGACGTCCCGCTGTCGTCGTCGCCGGCGCAGGCGATCGCTAGGGAGGCCGCGAGGCCGCAGACCAGGCGTGAAAGACCCCACTGAACCGTGTTTGAGTCGAGCATCGTGACACCACGATAGCGGAGCGCGGCGGCGGTGAGCGCCGGAGTTCTGTCGACGTCTGCCGACGGCGGCGCCCCGGGCTTGAGCGCGGCGTTCGCGGGCTCCGCAGGCGCGCGCTGGACGTCGGCGTGGAGGCGCTCCCGCTGCCCATTCGGGCGCTTCGCTTGCATTTGCGCCGCCCCCCGCAAATGATCGCCGAGGTGCCCGACGTGGACGCCAAGGGCCCGGTCATCGCCCTCCTCGGGCCGACCAACACCGGCAAGACCCACCGGGCGATCGAGCGGATGCTCGACCACCGCAGCGGGATGATCGGCCTGCCGCTGCGCCTCCTCGCCCGCGAGGTCTACGATCGCGTCAGCGCCCGCGTCGGCGAGGGGGCGGTGGCCCTGGTGACCGGCGAGGAGAAGCGCGTGCCGGCGCGGCCGCGCTACTGGGTGTGCACGGTCGAGTCGATGCCCGTCGATCGCCCGGTCGACTTCCTCGCCGTCGACGAGATCCAGCTCGCCGCCCACCGCCAGCGCGGCCACGTCTTCACCGATCGCCTGCTCCGCGCGCGCGGCCGCGTCGAGACCTGGATCCTCGGCGCCTGGACGATCGCGCCGCTACTCCGCGAGCTCCTCCCGGACGCGCGCATCGACAGCCGCCCGCGCTTCTCGGAGCTCCGCCACGTCGGCGAGCTCAAGCTGTCGTCGCTGCCGCCGCGGACGGCGGTGGTCGCCTTCACGGCCGAGCGGGTCTACGAGCTCGCGGAGCGCCTGCGTCGGCGTCGCGGCGGCGCCGCGGTGGTCCTCGGCGCCCTGTC
>JAGQIT010000435.1 GCA_020431135.1 Myxococcales bacterium
CGACGTCGACGCCGACGCCGACGTCCGCCGCGGCGGCTCCCGACGGGCGACGGACGCGGACGATCCTCCTCGGCAGCGGCACGCCGAACCCCGAGCCCGAGCGCAGCGGGCCGGCGACGGCGATCGTCGTCGACGACGCGGTCTACCTCGTCGACTTCGGGCCGGGCGTCGTCCGCCGGGCGGCCGCGGCCGGGCTGGCGATGCCGGCGCTCGACCGCGCCTTCGTCACCCACCTCCACAGCGATCACACGGCTGGCTTCGCCGACCTGCTCCTTACGCCATGGGTGCTCGAGCGCGCGCGCCCGCTCGAGGTCTACGGCCCGCCGGGGATCGCCAACATGGCCGCGCACATCCAGGCGGCCTACGCCGAGGACGTGCGGATCCGCGTCGACGGCCTCGAGCCCGCGAACCCGACGGGCTGGGAGGTCGTCGCCCATGAGGTCGTCGCCGGGACGATCTACGCCGACGAGCGCGTCGAGGTCGAGGCCTTCGCGGTCGCCCACGGCTCGTGGAGGCACGCCTTCGGCTACCGCTTCAAGACGCCCGATCAGGTGGTCGTCGTCGCCGGCGACACGCGGGCGAGCGACGCGGTGATCGACGCGGCCCGCGGCGCCGACGTCCTGATCCACGAGGTGATCTGCGCCGCTGGCCTAGCGAGGCGCGAGCCGGCGTGGCAGGCCTACCACCGGGCGTTTCATACCTCCGGGCCGGAGCTCGGGCGGATCGCCGCGGCGGCCGAGCCCGGGCGCCTCGTGCTCCATCATGTGCTCCTGTCGGGCTGCACCGAGGACGAGCTGCTCGCCGAGATCCGCGGCGAGTTTAAGGGTGACGTCCGCCTCGGCCGCGATCTCGACGTCTACTGAGCGCCGCACTTCCGGCGCGCGGGACTACAGCGCCGGCAGACGAAACCGTCCGCAGCGCGACTCGAGCGGACTGGCGGCCGCACCTGCACCCGCGCTCCGGGGGCCCGCCACCCCGGGCCGCGACTCGCCGATGCGGTAGCCTCGCGCCATGACATGCGCCTACACGCCCGCCTCCCTCCGCCTCGTCGCCGCCCTCGCGCTCGTCCCCCTCGCCTGCAGCGGCGATGACTCGGGCGAGACCACCGGCGCGACCTCGACGTCCTCGACCTCCTCGACCAGCACGTCGACGAGCTCGACCACGAGCGACTCGACGACCACCGGCGAGACCACCTCGAGCGGCTCCGAGAGCGCCGGCGAGACGACGACGACCACCACCACCGGCGAGACCACGTCGGAGGAGACGACGACGACCACCACCACCACCACCGGCGACGTCGACCCGGTGATCGTCGACGGCTTCGACCACCCGGAGAGCGCGCTCTATGCCGGCCAAGAGATGTACTGGTACATCTCAAACATCGGCGGCGACCCGTCGGCGAAGGACGGCAACGGGTTCATCTCGCGCCTGAACGCCGACGGCAGCGTCGACGCGATGCAGTGGGCGACCGGCTTCAACGGCCCGAAGGGGCTCGGCCTCGCCGGCGGCCGCCTCTACGTCGCCGACATCGACACGCTCCACGTCGTCAACACGATGGACGCGACGATCTCGATGAGCTACGCGATCGACGGCGCCGCCTTCCTCAACGACGTCGCCATCGACATGGAGGGCTCGGTCTACGTCTCGGACACCGGGACCAACACGATCCACGTCCTCAAGGCCGGCGAGCAGCCGGCGGTCTACCTGCAGTCCGACGACCTCCACGGCCCCAACGGCCTGACCTTCGCCGACGGCAGCCTCTTCGTCGTGTCGATCGGCGACATGAACGGCGACGGCGGCGTCTTCGAGATCGTCGACGGCTCGCCGGTCCAGCTCGGCCCCCTCACGGGCGGCCTCGACGGCGCGACCGCGCGGATGAACGACCTCCTGATCACCGACTTCGCCGGCCAGCTCTACCGCGTCCCCTTCATGACCGGCGAGCCCGCGCTGGTGATGGACTTCGCCGCCGACTACAGCTTCATGAGCAGCGCCGACTTCGGCCTCGCGCGGCCGCTGGGGCTCATCGCGGTGCCCGACCTCCTCGGCAACAAGGTCGGGATCTTCCCGCTCTAGCGCGGGTCACGTCGCGCGGCGCTACGCCGGCAGCGTCGCGCAGGTGATCAGGCTGTTCTCGAGGCGCTCCTGGTGGGCGAGCTCGAGGCCGGCGCGAGCGATCGCCTCGCCCCAGCCGGCGGCCGACAGCCGCTTCATCGCCACGCCGAGGTCGTCCGGCCACGAGTGGCTCGCCTCGTGCTCCTCGAAGAAGTCGACGACGCAGGCGAAGCGGCCGCCGGGGGCGAGGAGGCGGCGGACCGCCGCGAGGGCGGCGTCGAGGTCCGGGAGGTAGTAGAGCGCCTCCATCGAGAAGACGGCGTCGAAGCTGCCGTCGTCGAGGCGCTCGCTCGGGAAGCGGTCGCGGAGGAAGCCGGCGTTCGGGTGGGCGGCCGACATGCGCTCGGCGAGGGCGATCATCTCGCCGGCGACGTCGAGGCCGAGGGCGCGCACGCTCGGGTCGACGGCCGCGGCCCAGCGCACCGAGTAGCCGTTGCCGCAGCCGACATCGAGGTAGCGATCGCCGGCGCCGACCTCGAGCCAGTCGAAGGCGCGGCGGGCGAAGGGGCCGTGGCGGCGCTCCATGCCGTCCGCGCGGCCGCCCCGCGCCCACTCGTTGAAGACCCTCTCGACGCGCGCGATCTGCGAGTTCCCGTGCTCCATGGCGCGGACTGTATCTCGATCTCTGGCGGCCGCAAGGCGCCGCGCATGTGACCTCCGCCTTCGCGGGGGCGAGCCCCTGCGCGACGGGGAGTCCTGCGCGGGCGCGCCGCTATACACTGTCGCGGCCGTGCCCGCCGAGCCCGAGCCGACGTCGCTGACCTCGTCGCTGATCCGCCCGCGGATGCGCGGCGTCGCCGACATCTTCGCGGCCGCGATCGCGATCCCCGGCGCCTTCCTCCTCGTCGACCACGCCCGCCCCGGCGGGGCGTCGATCGCCGCCGGGGTCTACGGCGCGTCGCTGGCGATCCTCCTCACGGGCAGCGCGATCTACCACCGCAAGGGCTGGTCGCTGCGCGCCGGCATGTGGCTGCGCAAGATCGACCACGCGAACATCTACCTGCTGATCGCCGGCTCGGCGACGCCGGTCGCCTTCGAGATGATCCCCGGCCCAGGGCGCGGCCTGATCATCGCGATGTGGACGGCCGCGGCCGCCGGGATCCTCAAGACCCTCCTGTGGCCGCGGGCGCCGCGGGCCCTCAACGCGGCGATCTACGCGGCGATCGGCGTGATCCCGGTGCCCTTCGCCGGGGCGATCGGCGAGGCCGTCGGCGGCGACGCGCTCCGCCTCCTGTCGTTCGGCGGCGCCCTCTACCTGCTCGGCGCGGTCGTCTACGCCCGCCGCTGGCCGAACCCGGACCCCTTCCTCTTCGGCTACCACGAGATCTTCCACCTCTTCGTCTTCGCCGCCGCGGCGCTGCACTACGTCGTGATCTGGGACCTCGTCGCGTAGGCGCAACGACGTTCTTCGCCGCCGGACGCGACCTGTCGCCGAAGCCAGCTAGCGACACGCGGCCCCGGGCCGCAGGCGCGCTCTCGTGCGCCGCCGAGCTGGCCCATGACTGCCACCCAGCGGAGTATCATCGCTCCGGGTAGGGATGGAGATCGGCTACGAGCGCACGCGTCTGGCCGCCGGTGACGGAGAGACCACCGAGCCGAGCCAGACGCCGCCGCGCCCGGCCGCACAGACCCGCGGCGCGACCTTCGGCCGCTACGTCGTCCTCGACGCGCTCGGCGAGGGCGGCATGGGGGTCGTCTACGCGGCCTACGATCCGGAGCTCGACCGCAAGGTCGCGATCAAGCTCCTCCACCCGCACAGCGCCCGCCGCCGCCGCGACGAGGTCCGCGCCCGCCTCCTGCGCGAGGCCCAGGCGCTCGCCCGCCTCTCGCACCCCAACGTCGTCGCCGTCCATGACGTCGGGGTCGTCGACGGCGACGTCTTCGTCGCCATGGAGTTCGTCGACGGCGACACCCTCAGCGCCTGGCTCCACCGCCGTCCGCGGTCCTGGAGGGCGATCCGCGCGGTCTTCCTCGAGGCCGGGCGCGGGCTCGCGGCGGCCCACGCCGCCGGCCTCGTCCACCGCGACTTCAAGCTCGACAACGTCATGCTCGGGCGCGACGGCCGGGCGCGGGTGATGGACTTCGGCCTCGCCCGCGGCGCCGAGGCGCGGGCGCAGGCCGAGCGCGGAGGGGACGGCGAGCGCCCGGTCACCACGTCCTCGGTCGACCTCGACCTCACGCGCACCGGGACGATGCTCGGCACGCCGCTCTACATGGCGCCCGAGCAGCACCTCGGCGCGCCCGCGGATGCCCGTTCGGACATCTTCTCCTACGCGGTCGCGCTCTATCAGGCGCTCTACGCCCAGCGCCCCTTCGCCGGCGACACGGTGGCGACGCTGCTGATCAACACGCAGGCTGGGGCCGTCCGCCCGCCGCCGGCGGGGACGCGGGCGCCGGCGTGGCTCCACCGGATCGTTCTGCGCGGCCTCAGGGCCGAGCCCGAGGAGCGCTACCCGTCGATGGAGGCGCTCCTCGCCGACCTCGCCCGCGACCGCGGCGGGCCGCGGCGGATCGCCGCGCTCCTCGGCGCCGGGGCGCTGATCGCCGGCGTCACGGCCGTCGCCGTCAGCGGCGATCCGAGCGAGCGCTGCGAGGGCGGCGACGACCCGTGGGAGGAGACCTGGTCAAAGGGCCAGAGCGAGGCGCTGCTCAAGGCGAAGGACGGCGACGCCGCGCCGATCGCCGAGCGCCTGGTCGTCAACCTCGACCGCCAGATCGCCGCCTGGACCGAGGCCCGCCGCGACGCCTGCCAGGCGACCCACGTCCGCCACGAGCAGTCGCTCGATCTCCTCGATCGGCGGATGGCCTGCCTCGAGCGCCAGCGCCGGGCGACCGCGCAGCTCGTCGCTGGGCTCGGCGACGAGAGCTCCACGAGCGACCTCGAGCGCGCCCTCGAGGCGAGCTACCGCCTGCCGGACGCCCGCGCCTGCGCCGACAGGCAGGTGCTCCTCGGCGAGGCGCCGCTGCCGAGCGACCCCGCCGCCCGCGAGGCGATCGTCGAGCTCCGGGCCCAGGTCGCCGAGGCGGGGGTGCTCCGCGAGCTCGGCCAGGCCCGCGAGGCCCGCGTCCGCCTCGACGACTGCGTCACACAGCTCGCCGACCTCACCTATCCGCCGGCGCACGTCGAGGCGCTGATGGCCCGCGCCAACGCCCTGGCGGACCTCGGAGAGGTGGACGCCGCGCTCGCCGACATCGACGCCGCCGCCCCGCTCGCGGCGACCGCAGGGGACCGCGCCGCCCTCGCGTCGCTGTGGTCGCTCAAGGGCTTCGTCGTCGGCTACCGCCAGCCGCACCCCGAGGCCGGCCTCACCTGGACCGACGCCGCCGCGACCCTGCTCTCCGCAGGCGATCCCCCGCGCCGACGGATCAGCGCGCTCGTCAGCCGCGGCCTGATCCTGACGACCCGCGGCGACGCGGCCGCGGCCGCCGAGGCCTACCGCGCCGCCCTGGCGATCGCCGAGGCGGAGCTCGAGGAGGACCACCCCGTCGTCGGGAAGGTCGTCGGCAACCTCGGCGCCGTCGAGATGGAGCTCGGCGACTTCGCGGCGGCCGAGCGGGACATCGAGCGCGCCGTCGCGATCACCCGCGCCAAGCTCGGCCCGCGGCACACCGACCTCGGCCACCACCTCCTCAACCTCAGCGAGCTCGCGCGCCACCGCGGCGATCTCGAGCGCGCCGAGGCGCTGGTCACGGAGGCGCTGGCGATCCGCCGCGAACGCCTCGGCGACGCCCACGTCGACGTCGCCCGCGCGCTCCACAACCTGGCGATGCTCGAGGGCTTCCAGGGGCGCCTCGACGACGCCGCCGCGCACCTCGAGGAGGCGCGGGCGATCCAGGACGAGGTGCTCCCTCCGGACCACCCCGACGTCGCTGAGACGACCTCGCTCGCCGGCAGCCTGGCGACCTCACGCAAGCGCTTTGACGAGGCCGAGGCCCACTTCCGCCGCTCGCTCGCCGTCTCCGAGGCCGCCTTCGGCCCGGATCACCCGTCGCGCCACGGCGCCCTCGCAGGCCTCGCCAACCTGGCGATGGAGCGCGGCGACCCGGCCGAGGCGCGCCGGCGCTTCCGCGAGCTCATCGCCCTGCGCGAGCGCGAGTACGGCCCGACCCACCCGTCGCTGCGCCCGCTCCTCGAGGAACTCGCGAAGGCCGGCCTCGAGGTCGCGCCGGCCGAGGCCGTAGAAGAGGCCGGGCGCGCCGTCGCGATCGCCGACGGAGCGACGCTGCCCGGCGCTGAGCGGGCCGCGTCCAGGCTCACCCTCGCGCGGGCGCTGATCGCCGCCGCCGATCGCCGCCGCGCTCGCGCTGTTCTCGATGAGGTCGCCGCGCTCGAGCTCCCGGAGGCCGCGGCCGAGGCGATCGCCGACGAGGTCGCCGCGCTCCGGGCCGAGCTCTGAGCGCGCGCCGCCTCGTTCTCGACGGGACGCTCATCGCCGCATCCTCGACGCGCTCGCGCTCCCGGTGGGTGCGGCCGGCGATCGCCGAAGAGGTCGCCGCGCTCCGAGCCGAGCCGTGCTAGCGCGCGCCGACGGGCTCGTTCTCGACGGACGCCCATCGCCGCATCCTCGGCGCAGCGCGTCCTCGACGAGCGAACGCGACCGACGTCCTCGGCAAACGAGGACCGACACGAGCCGCGTCCTCGACGCGCCGACGAGCAGCGACAAGCTCGTCCGAGGACGCCGCTCACGAGCCGTGACTCGAGGAGAGGATGAAAGACCTCAGCGGACCGCGGCGTACGAGCCGGCGGCCTGGCGGCGGCTCGGCGGCGCCCAGAGGTCGACCTCGCTGAGGCCGAGCTGATCGATGATCGCCGCGCTCGGCGAGCCGACCATCCGCAGGGCGAGCTCCGCGATCTCGGTCGCCGACGGGTGGACCTCGGTCGAGCCGTAGACGGCCTCGAGGGCGCTCTGCGCCGTGCGCAGGCCGGCGCACTCGATGCACTGCTCGAGGAGCGGCGTGAGCTGATCGCGGGGGATCGCCCGGGCCTCGACGTAGCGCCGCCAAAAGCCCTGGATCGCCGACTGCACCGCGTCGAGGGCGACGCCGTAGGCCGACCACGATGACCACGAGACGAGGAAGGCCTGGATCACGCCGCCGAGGTCCCAGCGCGCGTCGCCGACGTCGGCGAGCTCCCAATCGACGATCTTCAGGCTGTGGCGGCCGCCGGGCTCGCGGACGAGCAGGCAGTTGTCCCACTTCAGGTCGCCGTGGACGAGCGTGTCGCGGCGCCAGCGGCCGGCGACCCGGCGGATCGCCGCGACGAATTCGTCGTGGCTGCGCAGCCAGGCGAGGAGCTCGGCCCCCGCGTCGCCGAACCAGCCGCGGAACCACTCGGGCTCATCGACCGCCGTGAACAGCCAGGGCAACGTGCCCGGGAAGGTCTCGTCGTCGACCTCGCCGCGGAGGCGGCGGCCGAGCTCTGATTGATAGGTCGCGAGGCCGTCAGCGAGGAGGCCGCCGATCTCCGGAGTGAAGGAGCGGTCGCGGAGGAAGTGCTCGTAGAAGGTCTCGCTCTCGCCGACGAGCTCGACCACGAGGACGTGGTGCTCCTCGTCGTAGTCGACGAAGCGGGGCATCAGCCGGGCGAGGGGCGCGAGGTAGAGGTCGTCGTGGGCGCGCCAGTAGCACAGCGCCTCGCGGCGCACCGTCTTCGCCGCGTCCTCCTCCTTGGCCTGCTTGACGAAGTAGCCGGGGTGGTTCGGGCGGAGGATCTTGAAGTTGCGGTTGCGCCGGATCGACGGGTTGACCACCACCGCCCCAGCGACCGCTGGGGGGATCACGCCGCGCTCCACGAGGTAGGCGACGATGTTCGAGGGGGTCAGCTCCAAGGGGGTCTCCGGAGGTCGCGCGGCCCGCGGATCTGCAGGGGCGAGTGCGCGCATATGCGTAGACCATACACGAAAAAGGCGCGGAGGCCAGTTCTCGGGCACTCGCGCCCGATCTTTGCCGGCCGCGGCCCCGTGTTCTCAAGCGCGCTTCGCGGCCTCCACCGCGCGGCCCTAGGTGCCCTCGCGCAGAAATCGTCGGCCCTCTCGGCTTCGTCAGAGCGCAGCCGAGAGCTCGCGGCGCCGGTGCGCCGCGCCGCGCCGCGCACCAACCTGTCCGAGTGTTCACCCAACACGACCGCAGGCGTCGAGTTCAGCGTGCAGCCAGCCGCACATGTATGAGAGCCCACCTCGACGGCTAGACGGAGCGCTCAGCGCGGCTGCGCGGTCAGCCAGATCAGCAGCTCGAGGTTCCCCTTTTGTCCGCGGATCGGCGAGTCGCACACGCCGCGCACGACGAAGCCGAGCTCGCGCGCCGCGGCCTCGACGATCTCCTGAGCCCGCCGCCGCGCCGCCGGATCGCGGACGATGCCGCCCTTGCCCACCGCCTCGCGGCCGACCTCGAACTGCGGCTTGATCAGGGCGACGACGTCGGCCGCCGGCGCGAGGAAGGATGGCAGCGCCGACAGGACCTTGGTCAGCGAGATGAAGGAGCAGTCGATGACGACGAGCTCGATCGCCTCGGGGATCGCCTCGCGCGGGAGGGTGCGGATGTTCTGGCGCTCGATGTTGATCACCCGCGGGTCCTGAGCCAGGCGCCAGGCGAGCTGACCGTAGCCGACGTCGATCGCGTAGACCTTGGCGACCCCCGCCTTGAGGAGGCAGTCCGTGAAGCCGCCCGTCGACGCGCCGACGTCCATCGCCACGCGCCCGCGGACGTCGAGGCCGGCGGCCCCGCCCCCTCCCTCCTCTTCTTCCTTCCCCCCGCGGCTGAAGACCTCGAGCGCCCCCTGGAGCTTGAGGCCGCCGCGCGAGACGAAGCCGTGGTCCTCGCCCTTGATCCGCAGCGGCGCGTCGACGGGGACCGCGGTCCCCGGCTTGTTCTCGGCGTGGTCGCCGACGACGACCTTACCGGCGACGATCAGCGCCTGCGCCCGGCTCCGGGTCTCACACAGGCCGCGGGCGACGAGGAGCTTGTCGAGGCGCTCCTTGCCGACCTTCGCCGGCTTCGCTGGCTTCGCGCGCATCGCCGGCAGTGTCGGGTCGGCGCGCGCGCGCGTCAAAGCCCGCTGCGCTACCCTGGCGCCCGTGCCCTCGCCCCTCCTCATGGCGACGTCGCTGGCCGGCCCCCGCGGCGAGCCCTCGGCCGTCGACGCGGCGCTGCGCTGGCTCGCCCGCCCCGACGACCCGCAGCTCCGCCTCCTCCTCGCGCTGTGCGCGGGCGCGGCGCTCCTCGGGCTCGTCGACCGCTGGCTCGCCCGCCGGCGCCCGGGATCTCCAGCGCCCGCGGAGCCCGCGGAGCCCGCGGAGCCCGCGACGGCGGTAGAGTCCCGCGAGAACGCAGCCCCGCCCGCCGCCCCCTAGGCTGGGATCGCGTGGGACGACTCACAGTCCGGCTCTGACGGGTCGAGAACGGCGACGTTTTTTCCCGCTTGCGTCGGCCCCTGCGATCCGGTAGCGTGCCGGGCTCAAACCTCAGGGGCTGTAGCTCAGCTGGGAGAGCGGTGCGTTCGCAATGCACAGGTCAGGGGTTCGATCCCCCTCAGCTCCACTAACTCCGCGGACTCCACGAAAAAGCCGCGAGAACAACAGGACGAGAAAACAAGACATCAGGTGAGGGGATCCGCGATCCCCGCCTCAGGCTCGGGAGACGTCAACACGCCCCGGGCCTGCGTCTTTTTGGCCCTACGCCCCGCTGCGCTGCGGAGGCCCGCCTCCGTCGGACGCGCGCTCGCCGACGAAAACGCCCGCGGCGACCAACAGGCTTGCGACATGCGGGCGCCAAATGTAACGATGGCGGGGTTTCGCGGCCCTGGCGCGGCTCGTCGCCCGACCTTCGGTTCATGTACAAGCTCTTCAGGCGCTCCCACTACCCCGGGAACTTCGAGGTTCACATGGCCGGCGCCTGTGACACCGGGATGGCCCGCGAGCATAACGAGGACGCCATCGCCCTCGTCGACGACGACGGCCGCGGCTACTACCTCGCGATCGTCTGCGACGGGATGGGCGGTCACAACGCCGGCGAGATCGCCTCGGCGATCGCCGTCGACACGGTGACCCAGTACATCGACGCCAACTTCCGCAAGCAGGCGCCGCGCGAGCTCCTCTACCACGCCTTCGTTCTCGCCTCGCAGCGGATCACCCAGCACACCCAGCAAGACCCGGACACCCACGGCATGGGCTGCACCGCGGTCATGGTCATGGGCATGCGCGAGAAGATGTGGGTCGCCCACTCCGGCGACAGCCGGGCCTACCTCGTCGACAGGCGCGCGGCGACGCCGATCACCCTCGACCACACGATGGTCCAGGAGCTCGTGACCAAGGGCGTCATCACCAAGGAGCAGGCCGCGGTCCACCCGTACCGCGGGCGGATCTCCCGCTGCCTCGGCCACGGCAAGTCGAAGGGCGTCCCCGACATCAACGCCGGGCTCATCGCCGTAGGCGACAACATCCTCCTGTGCAGCGACGGCCTCAGCGACGTCG
>JAGQIT010000436.1 GCA_020431135.1 Myxococcales bacterium
TCGGTGTCCGCGTCCGTGTCGGTGTCGCTGTCCGTGTCGGCGTCCGAGTCCGCATCGGTGTCGGCGTCGGTGTCACTGTCCGTGTCGGCGTCGGTGTCCGTGTCGGTGTCCGTCGTCGTCGTCGTCATCACGCCGGTCGTCTCGCCGGTCGTGCCGGTCGTCGTCCCCGTCGTCGTCTCGCCGGTCGTCGTCGTCGTCCCGGTGGTCTCGCCGGAGGTCGTCGTCGTCGTCCCCGTCGCGCTCGCGGTCCCCGACGTCGTCGTTGTCGTCCCGTCGGAGTCGCTGGCCGTCCCTGTCGTCGTCCCCGTCGAGGTGCCGGTCGCCGAGTCCGAAACCGAGGTCCCGACCGCGTCGTCACCACACGCGCCGAGGACCAGAGCGAGGGCGGAGAAGCCCCCAACAAGCATGTGATTCCTGGAGATCATAGTGGGTCGACTATCGACGACGACTTCGCTCGCCGTCAATCGGATCCGCGCGTCGACGGCCGTGAACGCGCGCCGACATGGCGGGTGAACGCCGACACGGATCAGCGCCGCGGCGCCAACTCGTCTGCGGAGGCCCGCATCCCCGATCACCCGCGCCACGTCCTCAAGACCCCGACCGTCGGGGGTGATTGCCCACAGCTCGACGGATCCGGCAAATCGGGCGATATCGGCCGCCTAGACCCCTCTGCGGCGGGCTGTATGTCGAGCCAGCAAGTGTTACACCTTGGCTCGTGCTAGCTCCGCTCGCCCGGCTCGAGGCTGCGATCGCCCCTCATCGCGAACGCCTGGCGACACCTGCGCTGATCATCGACCTCGACGCCGTCGACCACAACGTCGCCGCGGTCATCAAGCGCTGCGGCGGCGACCCGAGCCGCTGGCGCCCGCACGTCAAGACGCTCAAGCAGGCGGCGCTGCTCCGCCACCTCTTCGACCGCGGGGTCACGCACCTCAAGTGCGCGACGCTCGACGAGCTCGCCATGGTTCTCGAGGCCGCCGACGCGACCGACGTCGACGTCGACGTGCTCGTCGCCTACCCGCTGTACGAGGCCGCGTTCCGGTCGGCGAGCCGCCTGGCCGACGCCCACCCGCGGGCCCGCGTCGGCTTCCTCGCCGACAGCCCGATGCACGCGCGGTCGATGGACGGCTGGGCCCACGGCGGCAAGCGGCCGCTCTACTTCGACGTCGACATCGGCATGGGTCGCACGGGGACCTTCGCGCCGCGCTGGGCGACGCACGCGGCGGCCCTCGCCGCGGACCTCAATCACTTCACGATCGCCGGGCTCCACGGCTACGACGGCCACCTGACCGCCGCGCAGGCGGAGGCCGCCGCCGCCGGCTACGACGTCCTCTGCGATCTCGCCGAGACCATGATCGCCGCCGGCGTCGCGGTCGGCGAGCTCGTGACCTCCGGCTCGCACACCTACGCCGCCGCCCTCGACCACGCCGGCCTGCGCGGCGGCGCCTGGCGCCACACGATCTCGCCGGGGACGATCGTCCTCAGCGATCTCCGCTGCGGCCCGGCGATCGCCGACCTCGGCCTCGAGCAGGCGGCGTTCGTCGCCACCCGGGTGATCAGCGCCGACGGCTTCCGCCGGATCACCGCCGACGCCGGGAGCAAGGCGATCGCCCCGGACGTCCCGGCGCCGAGCTGCGAGATCGTCGGCTGGCCGTCGCTCCACCCGCTGACGCCGAGCGAGGAGCACCTGCCGATCCGCCTCGGCGGCCTGACGGCGCCGCCGCTCGGCCACCTCCTGTGGCTCGCGCCGGGTCATGTGTGCACGACGGTCAACCTCTACCGCGTCGCCCTCCTGATCCGCGATCACGCGGTGGTCGGCGAGAGCCCGATCGTCAGCGGCCACGGGATGTGGCTGAGCCCGCCCCAGGCCCTCGCCGCGGAGTGACGCGGCGCCCTCGTCGGCGGACGCCGGCGATTTGCGCGGGCCCCCTCCTGGCAGCGCCGCCGCGACTGTAGTAGGTCCCTAGCGCGCCCTCGGACGATCGCTCCGGCGGCGCCCCAAGGATGGGACATGAGCTCGAGAATCGTCCGCCCCGCGCCCGTCGACGGTGACGCCGTCGACGTCGACGTGCAGGTCGTCCCGCGGGCGTCGCGGACGCGCGTCGTCGGGATCCACGGCGAGCGCGTGAAGATCCAGCTCGCGGCGCCGCCGGTCGACGGCGCCGCCAACAAGGCGCTCGTCGAGCTCTTCGCCGGGCTCCTCAAGATCCCGCGGGCCGCGGTCGAGCTGACGAGCGGCCCGTCGAGCAAGCGCAAGACCCTTCGCCTCCACGGGGTCACGCTCGACGCGGTCCGTGAGGCCCTCGAGCTCGACGGCGCCGGTGCGCCGATCGGGGGACGCGAGCGCGGTCGCAGCTCGAGGCGGCGCTCCCTCGCAGGAGGCGATCTCCCGGCCGTCGACCGCCGCCTCCGCAAGCGCGGCCTCTCTGCCCTCGCCGTCGCAACTCTCGCCCTGCCCGTCGTCGCCGGCGGCTGCGAGTCGAACTCCAGCCTCCACCTGCGGGTGATCCTCCCCGAGGGTGACGCCGATCTCGATCGGGCGGACAACGCGGCCCTCGTCCTCGACCCCGGCGGGCCCGAGCTCAGCTACGACATCGACGGCACCGACTTCACCCTCGAGGTGGAGCTCGACCTCGACGACGTCCAGCGCGTCGCCTACCTCTACCTCGCGCGCGGCCCCGACCTCCTCGCCTGGGGACGCACCGCGCCCTTCGTCCTCGCCGAGGCGGGCGAGGACCTGGCGCTCTTCCTCGGCCGCCCCGGCGCCCTCTCGACCTTCCCAGGGGCGGTCTCCGGCGCCGAGGGGATGGTCGCCGCCCGCGCCCGCGGCCGCGGCATGGTCCTCGTCGCCGAGGACGGCGGCACCTTCCTGCTGAGCGAGCGCGACCTCGGGATCGAGGCCGGCGACGACTTCCCGGCCGCGACCCCGCCCGCCAGCGCCAGCGCCCTCGTCGACGCCGCCGACGGGGCGGTGATCCGCGCGCGCTGGGACGGCGACCTCACGGCCTGGCGCTTCGACCCCGGCGCCGACGCATGGGAGGAGGTCGCGCTCGTCGGCGACGACGCTCTCGGGACGCGCGAGGGCGCCGCGTGGATCGTCGACGCCAGCGCCGAGCACCTGCTCCTCCTCGGCGGCGGCGCGGTGAGCGATATCGTCGAGCTCAGCCTCGTCCCCGACGGCGACGGCGCCCTCGACGTCGGCCGCCTCGAGCTCGCGCTCGACGGCCCGCGCGCGGGCTCGACCGCCGCCTGGGTCGTCCGCGACGGCACCGATGAGGGCGAGGGCCTGCTCCTCTTCGGCGGCGACCAGGACGACCTCCCCCTCGCCTACTTCACCGCCGCCGAGCCGGCAGGGCCGACGCTCCGCTGGACGGGGGCCGCCTGCGCGCAGGTCGAGCGCGGCGCGGACGCCTCCGCCGAGGCGATCCTCCGTGTCCTCTGCTTCGGTGGGCTCCGAGACGGCAGTCCGACCGCCGACGCCGCCCTCATCCGCGTCTCCCCGGGCGGCCCCCTCGAGGTCGAGCACCTCGAGGCCTGGCTCCCCGAGCCCTTCGCGGATCCCCGGCTCTTCGCCGATGAGAGCGCCATCTACGCGCAATCCGAGGGCCGCTGGCTCCGCGTCGATCGCGGCGGGCTGACCCCGGAGCTGAGCGCGACGGCGGCCACGCGCGCGACCGGCGGGCATTCCGTTAACCTGGGTACAGGTGTTACCTTCCTCGTCGGCGGCGTGACCGCTGAGGGCCAGCCAACCGATCGCTGGCAGGTTTTCACGCCGTCACCAGACGTTCCCTGACGAGGGCGGCGACGATCCCCCTCGCCCCGGCTCCACCTCCTCCGCCAACCCAACCACGCATACCTACGGGAGGCCCTGATGGCCGACACGCTGACGATCACCGACAACCGCACCGGCAAGCAGTACGAGATTGCCATCACCGACGGGGCCATCCACGCCCCCGATCTCCTCCAGATCAAGACGAGTCCCGAGGACTTCGGCCTCCTGAGCTACGACCCGGCCTACAAGAACACGGCCTCGTGCCGGTCGGCGATCACCCTGATCGACGGCGCCAAGGGGATCCTCCGCTACCGCGGCTACCCGATCGAGCAGCTCGCCGAGGAGTCGACCTTCCTCGAGGTCGCCTTCCTCCTGCTTAAGGGCGAGCTCCCCAACGAGGCCCAGTACTCGAAGTGGGAGAACGAGATCACCCACCACACCTTCGTCCACGAGTACGTGCTCCGGTCGATGGACGGCTTCCTCTACGACGCCCACATGATGGGCAAGCTCGTCGCCTCGCTGGCCGGGCTGTCGACGTTCTACCCGAAGTCGAAGGCCGTCCGCGACGCCGCGACCCGCGAGGAGCACATCGTCAAGATCATCGCCAAGATGCCGACGATGGCCGCGTGGAGCTTCCGCCACTCGATGGGCCGCCCCTACATCTACCCGGACAACTCGCTGTCCTACTGCGGCAACTTCCTCAACATGCTCTTCCGCATGGGTGAGCCGAAGTACACGCCGAACCCGATCCTCGAGCGGGCGCTCAACGTCCTCTTCATCCTCCACGCCGACCACG
>JAGQIT010000437.1:0-28011 GCA_020431135.1 Myxococcales bacterium
CCTTCGTCGACGCCGGCTTCGCCGTCCTCACCCCGTCGCTGCGCGGCGAGAACAGCAACCCGGGGCGCTTCGAGCTCCTCTACGGCGAGGTCGACGACGGCGTCGCGGCGCTCGCCTGGCTCTGCGACCAGCCGGCGATCGATCGCTCGCGGATCTTCGCCCTCGGGCACAGCGTCGGCGGGGCCCTGAGCGCGCTCCTCAGCCTGCGCGCGGACGCGCCGCTCGTCGCGACGGCGAGCGCTGGCGGGATCTACGTCCCGGAGACCTTCGTCCGCTGGTCGCGGAGCCCGGAGCAGCGCGACCTGATCCGCTTCGATCCGGCGGACGTCGACGAGCGTGAGCTCCGCTCGCCGCTGCCGCACGTCGCCGACATGGCCCGGCCGCACGTCGCCTACGTCGGCGACGGCGATCCGTGGATCCTCCGCAACGCCGAGGCGGTCGCCGAGGCGGCGCAGGCCGCCGGCAAGCCCTTCTCGGTGGAGGTCGTCCGCGGCGATCACGGGGCGATGATCCGCCCCGCGGTCGCGGCCTACCTCGAGGCGATCGTCGGCGGGCGTTGGGGCTAGCAGCTCGCGGCAGAAGCCGCGAGCGCCCGGCCGAGACACGCGCAGACCGGGCGCGTTGTGGCGAAGCCGAGGGGGGGCCGAGGCGCCGCGCGCTTCGCCAGCCCGGATCTGCAGTGCGCTCAGCGTCGCGAGTTCGGGACAGCTCGCGCCCAGCCTGCGTGGTTCCGTTGTACCTACATGTCCGCGTCGACATGCTCGATAGTGCGCCTGTACTGACGCGTGGACATCGTTCGCGGGCGAAAATCCGAGTTGTCGGCGAGTGACGGATCGTCGACCCTGCGGGCGTGTCGACTCAATCCGTAGCTCCCGCATCGTGGCTCGTGGTCGCGGCTCTCGTGGTCGCGCCTGGTTGCTGGCTCTTCAAGAAGAGCGAGCCGGCGCAGCCCGAGAACGCCGGCGCCGCCCAGCCCGAGAAGAAGACGGACAAGTTCGCCGAGGAGGCGGCGCAGCTCAAGGCCGACGGCTACCCCGTCGAGGCGAGCACGGAGTTCACCAAGCGCCTCCGGCAGTACCCCGGCTCCAAGGGGACGCGCGAGTCGAACCCCGACGACTGGGCGCTCGTCGACGGCGTTCTCGAGGGGGCGCTCGCCGCCAACCCTGAGCCGGACGATCAGTACACGCTGCACGCCTCATGGGCGCTCGTCTACGGGCGCAACAAGATCCCCGAGGCGCAGCGGGAGCTCCTCGCCGCCATGGCGATCAAGCCGTCCGCCTACATCTTCGACATCTTCAAGGAGCGGCCCGAGGCCTACGGGGAGATCTACGCCGAGGTGTGCGCCGGCGTGCGCCCGGGGCTCGAAGAGCACTTCCTCCTCGAGGAGCAGCTCGAGTTCTACGAGCAGTGCGACGAGTGGGTCGAGGGCGACTACAGCAAGCTGTGGCCCAACGCCAAGAAGGACTACGCGGCGATCCCCAAGCTGAAGAAGCGGATCGCCGCCTATGAGGCCGAGCAGAAGGCCTTCGCCCAGGAGATCGCCGCGTACTTCCCCGGCGGCGGCAAGTGCATCGACAGCGCCTGCGGCATCCTCGGCTGGCGGAGCTTCTGGGACGAGGAGGTCGAGAGCAAGTGCGTCAGCGACGACTGCTTCAGCGTCGGCTGGGAGAGCGCGACGCCGAAGGGGCCGGTGTCGACCCGCTGCATCGACAGCGACTGCCTCGGCGAGGGCTGGAAGTCGACCGGCAAGGGCGGCACCTGGGTCGGCAAGTGCAACGATGAGGACTGCGGCTTCTCCGGCTGGACGGTCAAGAAGGGCTCGAAGGCCTACGTCGTCACCACCCCCGACGAGGGGCGCACCTACATGGTGAAGGCGCCGAACAACAAGAACTACGAGTGCAAGCCGCGGGCGCAGTCGGGCAAGGGCATCCTCGCCGGCATGGACTGCGTCGACGTCGAGTAGGTCACATGGGTCTGGCGAGGGCATCCTCGCCGGTACGGACCGCGCGGACGTCGAGTCGGCCGCGGGTCGGCGGCGCCGGGGATCAGGCCTCGGCGGTGATCTTCACCTGGACCTCAGGCTTGATCTTGATGACGCCGAGCGGCGCCTTGTAGGGCTTGATCCCGAAGTCGGGCTGGTGGAGCGGGACCTCGACGATCTGCTTGCCGCCCTCGCGGCGGCTGACGACGCTGAGCGTCCGCGAGGCGCCGTGGAGGAGGAGGTCGCCGGTGATCCGCAGGCCCTCGCCGTGCGCCTCGATCGCCGTCGAGACGAAGCGGATCTCCGGGTACTTGTCCGGGTGGAGGACCTTCTTGCGGATGTTCGCCTCGATCTCCGCCTTGTCCTTGGCGCTGAGCTCGTTGCCGTTGAGGACGCTGGCGACCTTGAGGGAGCTCGGATCGAAGGTGGCGGTGAGGGTGCTCTGGTCGGCGCTGAGGTCGATCGAGAAGCGAGTCACCAAGATCTTTAGATCGTGGCCCATCGCCGACAGCAGCCCCTCCTTGAAGGTCTGGACCTCGACGGTGGCGTTCGTGGGATCGAAGTGCGCCATGTCCTAGGCCTACTCGTCGGCGACGAAACCCTCAAGCGAAGGATGGTCGGCGCGAACGCGGCTGCCGGCGGTGGCGGCGGGCGGGCGAGGGGCGCATTCTGCGCTAATGGGCGTCCTCGGGGGCTTCCGGCGCCTTTTCGCCGGCCCCGTCGGCGCTCGCGGGGGCCTCGTCCGCGGCCCCAGCGCGGTCTAGGAGCGCGCGGATCGCCTTGATCTCGTCGATCGCCAGGGACGCCCGCACGCGCAGGGTGGAGCCCTCGACGTTGAGCTCGACGCGATCGAGGGCGGCCTCCGGCAGCGCGGCCTTGGCGAGGCGGCCGCGCAGGTTCTTGAGGCGGCGGTCGAGCTCGCCGCGGATCTCCCCGGCGAGCTCCGGCGAGGCCGCGACCATGCCGAGCTCGAGCGCGAGGCCGTCGTCGAGGTCGATGGCGCCGCTGACGGAGCGCAGGTTGGGGGCCTGGCCGGCGAGCGCGGGCAGGCGACCGGCGAACCAGATCGCGCGCTTCGTGTCGAGGGCCGCGAGGGTCTCGCCGAGGGTGCCGGTCGCGGGCGATCGCCCGCCGCCGGCGATCCGCTCGATCACCGCGCTGTCCCAGCCGCGCGACGCGAAGACCACGCGATCGGCGGCGACGACGTGGCCGATCGCGTCGCCGCCGTCGAGCTTGAGGAGCGTCGCGCCGTCGGCCTCGGTGATTGCCCAGCGCTCGCCGTCGCCGTCGAAGAGCTTGTCGCCGATGCAGCCGAGGCGCGCGCGCTCGCCGACGCCGGCGCCCTCGAGGCTGACCATGACCCGGCTACCTGCGTCGTCGACGGCGAGGTCGATGCCCTTGAGGGCGTCGAGGCTGAGGTCGCAGGCGGCGAGGGCGTCGAGGGTCCGCTTGGCCTCGGGATCCTCGGTCATCAGCCCCTGGTTGGCCTGCCACAGCGGCGACGCGAAGAGGCGGCGGAGGTCGACGTGGGCGACGAGCTCGGCGTCGCCGGGGACGTAGGCGAGGGCGGGGAGGTCGACGAGCGGCTCGCCGCTGTGTTCGGCGTCGCCTCCGGAGTCGTTGGCGGGGGACTCCTGCGTCGCGGCCTTCGGCGTCTCCGCGTCCTTGGAGCACGTGCACCCGGGGGCGCTAGCGAGGGCGAGGACGGCGACGAAGGCGAGGGCGCGCATCGCCGCCTGTATACACCGAAGCCGTGTAGAGGCAAGAGAAGGGCCCTGGGAGGCGGTCCGAGGGATCTACGACGGCCTCGCTTCGGCGGGCGGACGTCGCGTCCGCTCTGCGGAGTCGGGCGCCTGCGTGAGGGCGTCGGCTCATCGCCGATGCTGAGGCCGCTGTCAGGACGCCAGGGGCTGCCGATCCGTTGGCGGAGTCCGCTGGCCGCAGGGTCAGGCCGGTCGCGGCGCCGCGATCACCTCGGCGCAGCGAGAACATCGCGGCCGTCGGGCGGGTTCACGCGGGGGCGCGGCGCCGCTAGCATCACAGGGTCCGGCCGCCCGGCGCAGGGGAGTCCCCATGCACGCACCGCTCGTACGCGCCTTCCTCTTCTCGCTCGTCATCTACGTCCAGACGTTCCTGCTGACGACGATGCTGCACGAGCTCGCGCACGCGCTGACGTCGCTGGCGCTCGGCGGGCGGCCGGTGCTGCATCACGTCTACGTCGCGCACGAGGGGATCGACGGCGCGCGGCGGGCGATGGTGTCCGCGGCGGGTCCGCTGATGAGCCTCGCGCAGGGCCTCGCGCTCCTCGCCGTATTTCGTCGGCGCCCGGGGCCGGCGACCGCGGGGCGCCTGGCGCTGCTGTGGCTGTGCATCCACGGCCTCGTCAACTTCTTCGGCTACCTCGTGACCACGCCCTTCGTCCCGAACGCAGATCTCGGCAAGGTCGCCGCCTGGCTCGAGCTGCCTGGGCTCGCGCGCTGGGGGATCTTCGCCGCGGGGATCGCCGCGATCACCTGGATCGGCCTGTGGGCGCGCGAGCCCCTGCTGCGCTTCGTCGTCGAGCCGGCGACGCGCCGCGAGCCGGCGGCGCGGGTCCGCCACATCGCGGCGATCGGCGTCGCGCCGTGGCTCGTCGGCGGCGCCGTGATCGCGGCGGCGAGCTGGCCGTCGCCGCACTGGATCTCGTACGTCTATCCGTTCTTCGCCGGCTTCTTCCTCATCGTCACCATCCGCCGGGCGCGGAGCGTGACCCCGCCCGAGGTCCCGGGCGCGCCTTGGGTGGAGGCCGCGCTGTGGCCGTGGGTGGTCGGTCTCGCGGCGGTCGTCGGCCTCCTCCGGGCGGTCGTCGGCGGCGTCGCGCTCGGCGGTTGAGCGGACAGCCCGAGAACCCTCGGGGGCGCCATCGCGCAGGACGAGGGCACGGGCCGGCTTGCCTAGGCGGCGCTCTTCTGCGACTCCAGAGGAGCGATGGTCGCCGATGAAAGGTCCGCCGCGGCGCTCGAGCTCCTCCGCGCCCACGCCCTCGATCGCGTGCCGCACTCGGCGGAGGATCTCCTCGCCCACCTCCAGGGGACCTACGCGCTCCTGCGGGCGTGGGGCGCCCGTGAGGCGCTCGCCCTCGCGGGGCTCAGCCACTCGGTCTTCGGCACCGAGATGTTCGGCGGCGAGGCGCTCCCGGCCTCCCTGCGCGAGGCCCTGCGCGCGCGGATCGGCGACGAGGCGGCGCGCCTGGTCTGGCTCTTCGGGGTGATCGAGCGGCGCAGCTTCACGGCGGCGGCGCGCGGGCAGGGGCCGGCGCGGGCGCGCCTGACCGGCGCGGTTCTCGAGCTCGAGGACCGCGACCTCGCCGACCTCGCCGAGCTCTACGCCGCGAACGCGGTCGAGCAGCTCCCGCGCCTCCCGCGGATCTGCGCGCTGGTCGAGCGCGAGCTCCTCAGCCCCTGCGCCGCGCTCCTCTCTCCGGCCGCGAGCGAGGCGCTGGCGACCGTTGAGAGCGCGGACGAGGACGACGTGCTCTTCGACGACGAGCCCTAGCGCAGCCAGGAGCGCGTCGCTTTTACGTGCGGGTGGTCGTGCCCGAGGATCTCCTCGAGGGCCTCGACCGCCGACTCCATCTCTTCGCCGCCGAAGGGGTCGCCGAGCTTGCGCATCGCCGTGCCGCAGTTGAAGCGCGAGGTGATCGTCTGCGGGTGGCGGGCGCCGAGGACCCGCTGGCGGATCTCGAGGGCCTGGTGGTAGCGATCGAGCGCGCCCTGGTAGTCGCCCATGGCGTAGAGCACCTGGCCCATCGCGTTGAGGATCGTCGCCGTCCCGGTGTGCTCGCTGCCGACCGAGCCGCGGTAGCCGTCGAGGCAGCGCTCGAAGATCTCGAGCGCCCGCTCGCTCTCGCCCTTGCGGTGGTAGGCGCGGCCGAGGTCGTGGAGGACGCTGAGGATATCGGGGTCGCTGTCGTCGAGATCCTCGAGCTCCGTGAGCGCCTGCTGGAAGTGGCCGATCGCCTGATCGAGGTGCCCCTGCTGGTAGACGATCTGGCCGAGGGTCGCGTAGGCCATGCCGATCTGGGCCGCGTTGCCGAGGCCGAACATCTCGGTCTCGAGGACCTTGTCGATGTGCAGCTTGGCCTCGGCGACCTCACCCGAGAGGGCGAGCAGGCGGCCGAGCGCGAGGTGCCCGGAGATCGTCCGCGGGTTGAGGGCGCCGAGGCGGCGGTCGAGGACCGGCATCGCCCGGCGGTAGGCGTCGAGCGCCTCCGCGTGCTCCTCGGCGGCGAGGTGCGAGGCGCCGAGGTCCATCAGCGTGAAGGCCGTGAACGGGTGGCTCTTGCTCACCGCGCCCGCCTTGCCGCGCAGGCCGGCGCGGAAGTGGACGATCGCGTCCCTGTGCTCGCCCTGGGCCGCGAGGATCTGACCGAGGGCGGTCATCACCGAGGGGATCAGCGGGTGCTTGCTCGGCAGGCCGGCGATCGCCTGGCGATAGTGGGCGACCGCGGCGTCGAGCCGCCCGCGCTGGGCGAGCTCTTGACCGATGGCGTGGACGACGATCGCGGTGTTCGGCAGGCCCAAGACCGAGGGGATCCTACGCCGCGGGGCCGGCGATCACAACAATCGAGGTCGCCCAGACCGCGCCATCGCGCGCCCTGCGGGGGCGATGACGGCGGCTGGGCGGCTGCGCCCGTGGTTCGCGCCTCCGCGCGTCGGGCTACGCCATGATCGCGCCGAGCGGCGTCGTCGACTCGCCGGGCCCGCCGCCGACCTTCGCGGCGTCCGGGGCGACCGTCTTGAGGCAGGCGAGGAGCACGTCGCTCGCGTTGGCCCCACCGGCGTCGTGGTGGATGCCCGGGTGACGGAGCGCGCCGCCGCCACGGCCGGCGACGATGCACGGCTGGTTGAAGTCCGAGTGGCGCAGGCCCGACGCGGTGTCGCTGCCGAGGAGCAGGCACGAGTTGTCGAGGAGGTTGCCGTCGCCCTCGGGGCTCGCCTTGAGCTGCTCGAGGAGGTAGGCGAAGGCCTCCATCGTCTTCACCGTCGCGGCGTCGTGCTGGTCGTTGGCGTTGGCGTCGTGGCTGATGTCGTGGTGGCCCTGCGACTGCCCGAGCATGTGGAAGACCGTGTAGCCGACCGAGCCCGTGTACTGGAAGCTGGCCACGCGGGTGATGTCGCAGTGGAAGGCGAGGACCAGGAGGTCGGCCATCACCTTGTTGACCGAGTCGAGCGGCTCCTTGCCGTCCTGGTCGTTGTTGGTCTCGCCGGGCATCGCCGGCGGCGCGCACTCGGGGGCGATGGCGCCGATCTGCTTCTGGATCTGGGCGATCGACGCGAGGTGGGCCTCGAGGCGCTGGCGGTCGTTTGTGCCGACGCGCATCTGCAGGCGCTTGACGTCCTCGCTCACCGCGTCGAGCGCGTTCAGGCGCAGCGGCTTGGTCGGATCGTCCTCGGGGACGAAGCCGCCGAAGAGCTTGTTGAAGAGCTCTTGCGGGTTGTGGAGCGGCTGCAGCGGCTGGTCCGGGCCCTTGTGCGACAGGTAGTTCAGGGTCGGGCCCTCGCTGGCGACGATCCGCTTCGAGATGCGGATCTGCACCGACGGCAGGAACGTCTGGTCGCCGACGTAGCCGGCCGCGACCTGGTCGATCGACGGCCCGCCGAACTTCGACGAGTAGTTGGCGCCCATCGGATCGAGCTTGATGTAGGGGAAGCCCGAGAAGAACCCGGAGACGCCGGTGTGGTGGCCGCGGACCTCGGGGTGCTTGGCGAGGATCGCCAGGTTCGAGACGACCGAGCAGTACTCCTTGACGTTGGCCAGCGGGGCGAGCTGCGGCGACAGGGTGTAGCCCTCGCCCTGGCCCTGCGGCGTGAACAGGAGGTTGTTGTTGTTCGGATCGAAGGGGTTCTCGAGGGCGACGCCGTTGCCGAAGAACCAGGTCACGAGGCGGCGCGGGAGCTCGTCGCCGTTGGCGTAGGCCGTGCCGTTGCTGTTGAACATCGCCTCCAGCGGGGGGAGGGCGAGGGCGACGGCGGTGCCCCCGAGCATCCCGCGGAGCATCGTCCGACGATTGAGGGTGAAGCGCTTCATCGTTCTACTTCTCGCTTCCTCGGGGCTATTCGGGGGTCCCGACCATGCGGAACGCGGGGTTGGCGACGAGGTCGACGAGCAGCGACTTGAGGCTGTAGCCCTTGGCCGCGAAGGTCTCCTCGAGGTCGACGAGGGTCGGCAGCTCGCCGCTGGTCTCGATGTGCCCGGCGCCGTGGCGGAAGAGGTTGCGGATCACGCAGATCGACACGCTGCGCTCGTCGCGGAGGAGCCCGCCGAGCTCGCGGGCGCCGTCGAAGGGGGTGCCGTTGAGGTCGGTGAGCGTGTCGATCGTCGCGCCGTTCTCCGCGGTCCGGAAGATGCCGATCCCGTCGTAGTTCTCGAGGCCGAAGCCGATCGGGTCCATCGCCTGGTGGCAGGCGGCGCAGCCCGGGTCGCTGAGGTGCTGCTCGAGGCGCTCGCGCATCGTCGGCGCGGCCTCGCCGGCCGGCGGGATGACGGTGCTGACGTCGCCCGGCGGCGCCGGGATCGACTCGCACATGATCGCCTCGCGGATGAACTTGCCGCGCAGCGTCGGCGACGTGCTCGAGATGTGGGCGAGCACGGACATCAGCGCGCCCTGGCCGAGGATGCCGCCGCGCTTGCTCTCCTCCGGCAGCGGCGTCTTCATGAAGCCCTCGCCCCACTGGCCGCCGCCCGGCGGCGTCAGGCCGTAGAGCGGCCCGACCTGGTTGTTGGCGAAGGTGTAGGGCGCGTCGAGGAAGTCGCGGAAGTCGCCGTCGCGCTGCCAGATGATGTCCTGGAGGAGGAGCAGCGTCTCGGTGCGCATCGCCTGGGCGAGCCCCGGCGACCACTGCGGCCAGACCCCGGGGTCCTTGGCGAGGGTGTCGAGCTGGCGCAGGCGGAGGACCTCCGAGAAGTAGTTGTCGAGGGCGACCTTCGCGGTCGGCTCCTCGAGGAGCATCGTCGCGACCTCGCGGATCCCGGCGGCGTCGTCGAGGAGGCCGTCGTCGGCGGCGTCGAGGAGCCACGGCGCCGGCGTCGAGTCGGTGAGGAAGAAGGCGAGGCGGGTCGCCATCTCGTGGCCGGTGAGGTAGCGCCGGCTCGGATCCTCGGGGTCCGCCGCGCCGACCTCGACCATATAGAGGAAGTAGGGCGACTGGAGGAGCGCCGCGATCGCGTTCTCGACGCCCGCGTAGAAGTCGCCGCTGTCGACGGCCGCCTGCTGGGCGACGGCGACGTAGCGGCTGATCTCCTCGTCGGTCAGGGCGCGGCGCCACGCCAGGCGGCCGAAGTTGGTGACGAGGTTGGTGTGGCAGGCGGCGTCGTCGGGCCCGGTCGGCTGGCAGCCGAGGTAGGCCTGGATCCGCGCCATGTCGCCCATCCCCGCGGCCGCGGCCGCCCGCGCCGAGTTCTCGTAGTTCTCGACCGAGGCGTCCGAGAGGGCGAGCTGCGAGGCACCGACCGCGTCGAAGCCGTTGATCGGCGTGTCCGCCGGCGGGTCGACCTGGGCCGCGGCCGCCTCGCCGAGGAGGTCGCGGACCGCGTTGCGGTAGTGGCGGTTCAGGAGGAGGCGCAGGCTCGCGGCGGCGGGCTCGAGCTCGGGCGGCGGGTCGTCGCCGGCCGTGTCGCCGGACGAGTCGCTGCCTGCCGAGTCGCTGCCGGCCGTGTCGCCGGAGGTGTCGCCTTGGGTGAGCCCGGCGGTGTAGCCCGCGGACACCGAGCTCGCGCCGTCGTCACCGTCGACGCCGGTGTAGCAGCCCGGTCCAGCGATCGTCGCGAGCGCGACGGCGACGCCGAGGAGCGGGCGAGAGAAGGACATTCGCAGCATCAGTAACTACCTCAGGTCGCACGCTAGCAGAGGAGGTCGCGCGGATGCCAGGGGATGACAGACCCCAATAGAATGTAAGAACGGGTGTCTGGCTTACCCTTCGCGGAGAATTCGCGCGTCGGTGATCCCCTCCGCGCGGCGCTGATCGAGGTGTCTGTATCAGCAACAAAATTCGCGGCGCGCAGACCTCTTCGGCCGCGGGGACCAGGCGCGGAAGCGCCCCTGTGTGAGGATTCGAGGTGGATGCTGGACGTCCGTTTAGTAATCTCGCCTGGAGACGTTGTAGGACAATCCGAACACGGCTCGGGTCGATGAACCTGCGCAACCCAACCTACGTCTGCCTAGACATCCCCGATCCCTACCGCGAGAAGGTCAGGGAGATCCGCCGTACGTTCTGCGACCGCCTGACCAACTTCCCGGTCGAGATCACGGTCGCCGGATCGAGCGGGGTCGGGTCGATCTCGGTCGACGCGGACTGGGCGAGCGTCGAGCCCAAGCTCCTGTCGGTGTGCGCCAAGACGGCGCCGATCGTCGCCCGCTTCGGCGGCGTCGTCCGCTTCCCCGGGACCGACACCTTCGTTCTCAGCCTCGGCAACCCGATCCCCTTCCAGACGATCCACGAGCGCCTCAAGGACTCGGGGATCCCCTTCGAGCCGAGCCCCTTCCCCTTCTTCCCGCACTGCTCGCTGCGGATGAGCGGCGAGCTGTCGCCGGCGGACATCAGCCACCTCTTCTCGCTGCGCATCGAGGGCGAGTTCGAGATCGAGTACCTCGCGCTCCAGGCCCGCGACGAGGCGACGGGCCTGGTCGGGCGGGTCTGGCAGCACAGGCTCACGGGGCGGCCGGAGTAGGTCCGACGGGCCCGCGGGGGCCGAGCCCCCCAGCGCAACGACGTGAGGTCGGGGCGCGGCGCTGTGGTATCGATCGCCCATGGATTGTCGCCTCCGCTGCCCCTCGCTGTCGCTCCTCGCCCTCCTCGCCCTCGCCCCCGGCTGCCTCAGCGCCGGCCCGATGCCGATGGCGACCGCCAGCGACGGCGACTCCGAGGGCGCCACCGACGGGACGACTGGCGGCACCGAGACGACGACCGCGAGCACTGAGGGCAGCGACAGCGACAGTGACAGCGGCGCGGCGGTCTGCGACGCCTGCGGCGCGAGCGAGGCGTGCATCGGCGGCGCCTGCGTCGACGTCGACCGCGAGGCGATCGAGCGCGGCTGCCACCCGCTCGCCGAGGGCATGTGCATGTACCCGTGGCCGTCGAACTTCGCGACCTATGAGGATGCGTCGAGCGCCACTGGTCTGCGCCTCGACTTCGACCCCGAGCTCCTGCCGATCAACGGCATGGGCCAGCGCTTCGCCGCCGACGAGATCCTCAACGAGCGCGACGGCTTCTCGCCCAACTCGCAGATCCGCTTCGTCACCCCGAAGGGCGTCCTCAGCGACGACCTCGCCGGGATCGACGACATCGCCGGCTCGCTCGCCGACGACGCGACGATCGTCCTCCTGCGCGACGACGGCGAGCGCTGGCCGACCTTCGCCGAGGTCGACGCCCGGGCGGCGGGCGAGCCCGAGCGCCAGGCGGTGTTCATCCGGCCGATGCGGCGCCTCGACTTCGGCGCGCGCTACATCGTCGCCGTCCGCGGCCTCCGCGACGCCAGCGGCGCCCCGATGGAGCCGTCGCCGATCTTCAAGGCGCTGCGCGACGGCGTCGCCACCGACATGCCCGAGGTCGAGGCGATCCGGCCGGCCTACGAGGCGCTCTTCTCCACCCTCGAGGCCCAAGGGATCGCCCGCGGCGACCTCCTCCTCGCCTGGGACTTCACGACGATCAGCGAGGACTCGATCAAGCGCGACGCCGCGGCGATCGTCCCGCAGGTCCAGGCGGCGGCGAGCGGCGGCGACCTCGGCTACGCGATCTACTCGGTCGAGGAGCCCGTCGACGGCCCGATCGGGCGCATCGTCGAGGGCGCCTTCAAGGTCCCGAATTGCATGGTCGGCGACGCCGGCCCGGGGAGCCTCCTGAACCGCGGCGGCGACGGTCTGCCGCTGTGCGAGGGCACCGTCGACGCGCCCTTCACCGCGGCGATCCCCCGCGGGGTGCTCGAGAACGGCAGCCTCGCGCCCGTCGCCGTCTACGGCCACGGCCTCCTCGGCGACGGCTCCGAGGCGGTCTCGGTCGCCGGCAAGACCGGGAGCATGATCCTCGTCGGCACCGACTGGTGGGGCATGGCCGAGGAGGACCTCCCGAACGTCGCCACGGTGATCACCTCGAGCTTCGTCAACGGCCGCTCGCTCCCGGAGCGCCTCCTCCAGTCGACCGTCAACTTCACCACCTTGGGCTACCTCCTCGCCGGCGAGCTCGCCGAGGCGCCGGAGATGAGGGCCGACGGCAAGCCCCTCGTCGACACCAGCGCCGTCCACTACATCGGCGGCTCGCAGGGCGGGATCATGGGCGGGACGACGATGGCCATCGCCCCCAACCTGCAAAAGGGCGTCCTCGTCGTCGGCGGCGCCAACTACTCGCTGATGGTCTGGCGGTCGACGGCGTTCAACGCCGTCGATGAGCTGTGGTCCGACTACCACGCCGACGAGGTCGAGCGGGAGTTCCTCTTCGCGCTCTTCCAGTCGGCCTTCGATCTCTCGGATCCGGCGATCTACGCCGAGCAGATCCGCGACCAGCCCTTCGCCGACAACGGCGCCAAGGAGCTCCTGCTGATCGAGGCGATCGGCGACACCCAGGTGCCGAACATCTCGAGCGAGATGATGGCCCGCACCTACGGCATGGAGATGATGGGGCCGCCGGTCTACGAGGTCTTCGACGTGCCGTCGACGACCGAGCCGATCGACGCCCTCGCGTTCCTCCAGGTCGACACCCAGAGCCCGCCGCTGCCGCCGAAGGAGAACCTGCCGGCGCCCGACGACAACGGCGCCCACGGCTCGTCGGCCGACGGCGAGGGGATCCAGTACACGATCGCCTTCTTCCTCCAGAAGGGGATCCTCCAGAGCCAGTGCGACGGGCCCTGCGATCCCTCGTAGGCAGGAGGGCCGTTCGCGCGGCGCCTCGGTGACGCCTACGCGCTGATTCGTTTGGCTCCCCGCGGCGGCGGTCTACTGGCAGTAGATCGCCGCCGGGTTCTCGGAGCTGCAGGTGTTGAGGTACGCCGTCTGTCCCTTGGGGACGGAGGCGGTCTCGATGTGGATGTGCGGGCCGGAGGAGCACCCGGAGTTGCCGCTGTAGGCGAGGAGCTGGCCCTGGTCGACGTGGACGTTCTTGGCGATCCCGTCGGGCACGCCGTTGATGTGCAGGTAGTAGACGTAGAGGTCGTTGTTGGCGTTGTCGGGGTCGCCGCAGTCCGACTTGACCTTGACGTAGTTGAAGGCGTTCCAGCAGCTCTGCGAGCAGCCGTTGTTGTAGCAATTGGGGTAGCCGAGGGTCATGCCGACGACGGTGCCGGCGATCCCGGCGTAGATCGGCGTGCCGACGGCGGTGCCGTAGTCGATGCCGTAGTGCTCGCCGCCGTTGCCGCAGGCGGTGTAGCTCTGGGTCAGCGAGCCCGGCGGCTTGTCGAGGCAGCACTCGTTGCCGCCCTGGTTCGGCGCGCAGATGTCGGGCTCGCCGGGCGGCATCATGATGCAGCCGTTGGCGCAGGTCTGCTGGCTCTGGGTCGTGCCGCCTACGCACTGGAAGAGGACGTCGTCGGCGACGCCCTGCTTGAGCGAGCCGCCGCAGTAGGGGCCGTTGCCGCCGTTGGCGTACTGGCACAGATCCTCGCTGACGTTGCACTTGTCGGGGGTGCCGGGCGGGTTGACCTGGCAGCCGCTGTCGCAGCCCTTGGTCGCGGTCGTCTTGCCGTCGATGCAGGTGTAGAGGGTGTCCGTATCGCCGCCCGGGAGGGTGCCGCCGCAGTAGTCGCCGTCGCCGCTGTTCGCCCCGTCGCAGGGGTCGTCGTTCATCGGCGGCTTCTTGCACAGGTTGTCGGCGCAGCCGTACTCGCACATCGACACGCTGTAGGTCTTGCCGCCCATGCACTGGTAGAGGCTCTGGTGATCGGCGAAGCCGCCGAGCACCGAGCCGCAGAAGAGGCCGTCGCCGACGTTGGCGCAGGGATCGTCCGGGAGGTCGCCGCTGCCCATGCTCGGGTCGCTGCTCGAGCAGTTGCCGAGCTCCTCGCAGGGGTCGCTGCCGGTCGTGGTGGTGGTGGTCGTGGTCCAGGTCGAGCCGGCGGTCGTGGTGGTGGTCGTCGACGGCCATGTCGTCGCCTCTGTCGTCGAGCTGCCGTCGCCGGTCGTCCCCTCGCTGTCCTCGCCGTCGCTGGCGCTGGCGCTGACGCTGACGCTGGCGCTCGTCGGCCAGGTCGCGTTGGCGTTGCCCGTGTCGTCGGCGCCGACCGAGCAGGCGAGGAGGAGGCCTGGGCCGAGGACCGAGGCGAGGGCGAGCGCAGGGCGACGAGCGAGCATGAGGACCTCCGCGAGCGAAACCGCCCGCGCCTCATTGTACGGGATCGCCCGCGCTGAACAAGGAGATGCGCGCAGCGCTCGCGATCAGCGGCTCTTGGCCAGGCCGATCATCAGCATGACGATGAACACGGCGATCGGCAGGACGTAGGGGAGGGCGACGAGGCCGGCGAGCTCGAAGTGACTCCAGCCGATCAGCACCTCGCCGCCGGCGATCGAGGCGGCGACCATGAGGGCGCCGATCGCCTCGGGCCAGTCGCTCTCGACCTTGAGGCCGAACCAGAAGACGAGGAGGCCGAGGACGCCGACGATCGTCGGGAAGGCCCAGGGCGGCAGGCCGAGGAAGGCGTCGACGCCCTGCTCGGCGAGCTCCGGGTTGCTGACCGCGAAGTTGGCGGCGAGGACGAGGAGGAGCAGGAGGAGCCCGAGGAGCAGCCAGCTCCACAGCCTCGACTTCTCCTGGCGGGTGTCGCGGGCCATCGCGGCGATCGTCGCTCGCCGCGGCCGCGGAGGCAAGCCGCGGGGCCACGCGGTCGTGGCTGGAGAGCGGCGCTGCGACGGTGCCGGGGACGATGCGCGACTCCGCGCCGCCGCGCCGCCGCGGCTCAGCCCGGCGGGTCGCGGAGGATCAGCAGGCGGAGCTCGCTCATCGCCTCGATCGCGTAGCGGATCCCCTCGCGGCCGGTGCCGCTCGCCTTCACGCCGCCGTAGGGCATGTGGTCGACGCGCCAGGAGGGGATGTCGCCGATGACCACGCCGCCGACCTCGAGGGTGTCCCAGGCGCGGTGGATCTTATGGATGTCGCGGGTGAACACCCCCGCCTGGAGGCCGTACTCGGAGTCGTTGACCTCGTCGAGGGCGGCGCCGAAGTCGTCGAAGCGGCTCAGGCAGGCGACCGGGCCGAAGACCTCGTCGCTGTAGCACTTGGCCTGCCGCGGCACGTTCTCGAGGAGCGTCGCCGGGATCATCGCCCCGTCGCGCGTGCCGCCGCAGAGGACCTCGGCGCCGAGCGCCTTGGCCTCGGCGATCCAGGCCTCGACGCGCTCGGCCTCGGAGGTCGAGATCATCGGCCCGATGAAGGTCCCCTCGTCGCGCGGGTCGCCGACCTTGAGGGCCTTCGCCTTGGTCACGAGGCGCTCGCGCAGCTCGTCGTAGATGGCGGTGTGGGCGATGATCCGCTGGACGCTGATGCAGCTCTGCCCCGACTGGTAGAAGGCGCCGACGATCAGGCGCTGGGCGGCGTCGTTGAGGTCGGCGTCCGCGTCGACGACGCAGGCCGCGTTGCCGCCGAGCTCGAGGCCGACGTGCTTGCGACCCGCCCGCCGCTTCATGTCCCAGCCGACCTTCCCCGAGCCGGTGAACGAGAGGTGGCGGATCCGCGGGTCCGTCACCAGCGGATCGGCGGCGGCGTGGGTCATCGGCATGATCGAGAAGGCGCCGTCGGGGAGGCCGGCGTCGGCGAGGATCTCGCCGATGATCAGCGCGCCGATCGGCGTCTTCGAGGCCGGCTTGAGGACGAAGGGGCAGCCGATCGCGAGCGCCGGCGCGACCTTGTGGGCGACGAGGTTGAGCGGGAAGTTGAAGGGCGTGATGAAGGCGCAGGGGCCGACGGCGACGCGCTTGGTCATCCCGCGGTAGCCGCGGGCGCGTGCCGAGATCTCGAGGTTGAGGAGCTCGCCGCCGACGCGGATCGCCTCGCCGGCGGCGTAGCGGAAGGTGTCGATCAGGCGGGTGACCTCGCCGCGCGCGTCCTTGATCGGCTTGCCCGCCTCGGCGCAGAGGGCCGCGGCGAGCTCGTCCTTGCGGGCCTCGAGGCGCTCGGTGCAGTGCTCAAGCACGCGGGCGCGCTCGTAGGGGGGGAGGGCGCGCATCGCCGGCGCCGCCTCGACCGCCGCGGCGATCGCTCGCTCGACGGCGGCCTCGTCGGCGACCGCGACCTCGCAGACGACGTCGCCGCGGTACTTGTCGCGGACCTCGAGGGACTCGGCGGCGTCGGTCGGGCGGTTGGCGAGGTAGTAGGGGTAGCGCTTGGCGATCACAGCCATTGATTGACGGAGGCCGGCGGCGCCGTCAACCGCGGGCGCGAGGGGAGCGGCGCAGAAGCGCGCGAGGGGCGGCGGGGGCGGCGAACGGCGGCGCGGAGACAATTCTCATCGGGCGCCGCGGCGGCGAGATCAGCAGGGGCGCGCGTCGGCGGCACGCTCCAGCCGCGCGCCGAGGCCCCGATGGTCGAGACCCTCGCGGTCGGCTCCGTGTCGCGTCGCTTCGTCGCCACGTCGTCCCGGTCGCAGAGGTCGACGGCGGCGCGAGGTGGTCGGCGAAGCGGTCGCGTCGCCGGGTCGCCGCGTCGTCCTGCTGCCGAGGGACGCGGTACGAGGTACGAGGAGGTCGGGGAGCGCGTCACCCGGACGCGTGAGGTCGCGTCGTCGCCGTGAGTTGCCGGCGGCGCGGGTCCTCGGCTATGAGGCGGCATGCTCATCGCCCCGGAGTTCGATCCGCAGCCGTGGACGCAGCCGCCGGCGCGCCTCGGCGTGCTCGCCTCGGGGTCGGGCTCGAACTTCGCGGCGATCGCCGACGCCGTCGCCGCGGGCGGGATGCCCTACCGGATCGCCGGCCTCGTCTACAACCGCCGCGACGCCTACGCGGCCGAGCGCGCGGCCAAGCGCGGGATCCCGGCGCAGCTCGTCAGCCACCGCGGGCGCGCGCGCGAGGCGTTCGACGCCGAGGTCGTCGCCGCGCTGCGGGCGATGGAGGTCGAGTGGGTGGCGATGGCCGGGTGGATGCGGATCGCCACGCCGGTGCTCCTCGACGCCTTCCCCGATCGGGTCCTCAACCTCCACCCGAGCCTCTTGCCGAGCTTTCGCGGGATGCGGGCCGTCGACCAGGCGCTCGAGGCGGGCGTGAAGATCACCGGCTGCACGGTCCACGTCGTCCGCCCCGCGGTCGACGACGGGCCGATCGTCGCCCAGGCGGCGGTGCCGATCGCCCCCGGCGACACCTCGGAGGCGCTGCACCAGCGGATCCACGCCGCGGAGCACGTCCTCTACCCGCGGGCGATCGCGATGGCGATCGCCGCGGCGAAGACCCGGGCCTCCTGAGCTCCGTCAGTCGCCGGCGCGTCGGACCCCGAGCTGGTACGACGAGCAGGTGTTCTCGTTCTGCACCCGGAAGACCCGGATGTAGACCTTCGACGGCCAGGTGACGTTGTGCAGCGACTTGCCCGGCTGGTCGAAGAACCACCACTCCAGGGCCGGCGGCGCGCCGGCGCCGTACTCGAGGGCGAGGCCGTCGGACCAGGGGTCCGCGTCGCAGGCGCGGAAGACCTCGAAGCGGTAGTCGTCGTTGTCGTTGACGTCGAAGTCGACGATCACGGTCCCTGAGTCGGGGCGGTTGTCCGCCGGGAACTCGACCCAGTACCAGTCCTCGTCGCCGTTGCCGACGCCGTTGTCGAGCGCCGGGATGACGCCGACCGGGAGGTCCGCGAGCGTGTCGCCCTCGCTGACGACGCCGAGCTTGGCGAGCTCCGCGTCGCCGCAGGTCTCGAGGGCCGCGGTGTAGTCGGTGCTCTGGCACTCGCAGCCGTCGTTCGGATCGGCGTTGAGGTCGTGCCAGAAGCCGTCGCACGCGAGCACCTTGCAGCCGTCCTCGCCGGGAGCCGGCGGATCGCAGACCCACTGCGCGACGTTCGGCGGATCGCCCTCCGACGGGCACATCTCCTCGGCGGGCAGCGGATCGATCTCGCCGGCGCAATTCTCGGAGAGGCCGTTGCACAGCTCGACGCCGTCCTCGGTGCCGACGCCCTTGTTGTCGTCGTCGCAGTCGGGGCCGGGCTTGTCCTGGTTGTAGGCGTCGCAGCCGACCCAGTAGCCGTCCATGTCGGCGTCGACGCAGCCGGCGCAGCCCTCGTCGCTGTGGTTGTTGGCGTCGTTGTCGTCGCAGTCGGGGCCGAGCTTGTTCTCGTCGTAGACGTCGCAACCGGACCAGAAGGTGTCCATGTCGGCGTCCGCACAGTTGGCGCAGCCCTCGTCGGTGTGGTTGTACGGATCGTTGTCGTCGCAGTCGGGGCCCTGATCGCAGTTGTCGCCGAAGCCGTCGTTGTCGGCGTCGACGCACACGGGCGACGTGGTGCCCGTCGACGCCGTCGTCGACGCCGTCGTCGACGCCGTCGTCGACGACGTCATCGAGCCGGTCTCGCTCGTGTTTGTGCCGGTCGTCGTCGTCCCGGAGGCGCTCCCGGAGGCGCTCCCCGAGGTGCTCGCCGAGGCGGAGGCGCTCCCGGAGGAGTCCGTGCCGCCCGTCGTGTCGCCCTCCGACGCCGTCCCAGAGCCGCTAAACGACCCGTTCCCAGAATCCGTCTCGCCTCCGCCGCCAGAGCACGCGACGAGAGACGCGACAACCACTACGAATCCGATCCGCCCAAACACGACACCCCCAACAGCGACGACGAGTATACACGGCCGCGGGCGGAGGATGGCGTGCTGTCGTCGCGCCTCGGCGCGCTCGCACGCCCCCGCGAGCGCGGGCCGCACCGCCGAATCCCGGGGTGCGATCCGGCGCTGCGACGGTCGTCCACCGCGGCCGTGCGCCGGCCGTGAAGCTCGCTCGCGCGGGACTGCGAGAACCGCCGAGCGCGGTGAGGAGCGTCGGAGAGATCGTCGTCGTCGGGTCCGCGCGGCCGCATGTACGTAGGGTCAGAGGCCGTAGCGAGCACGCGAGGAGATCCGGCGAGCACAGGCGGCCGAGCGAGCGTCCGCGGGCAGAGGTCTCCGGGCACCGAACGCGCTCAAGATCCGCAGCCGGCCGCCGAGCCCTTGGCGCAGCTCCCCGCGCGGCGAGACGCCGCCGGGCCTCCGAGGAGCGCCGCAGACCCTGCTAGATTGCCCCGGTGAAGCTCTTCACTCCGGTCCGGCTCCGCGCTGCCGCGCTCCGCAACCGCGTGATCAAGTCGGCGACCTTCGAGGGGATGTCGCCCGGCGGCGCGCCGTCGCCTGCGCTCACCGAGCACCACCGCCGGCTCGCGGCCGGCGGCGTCGGCCTGACGACCGTGGCCTACTGCGCGGTCGAGCCGGGCGGGCGCTCCTTCGCCGAGCAGATGGTCATGAGCCCGGCGCTCGTCGACGCCCTGCGCCCGCTGACCGCGGCGGTCGCGGCCGAGGGCGGGGCGGCGGCCCTGCAGCTCACGCACTGCGGCTTCTTTACCAAGCTCGGGCGCGACGACGGGCGGCCGCGGGCGCCCTCGCGGGTCTTCAACGCCTACGGGGCGCTCTCGGGGATCCCCCTGAGCCAGGCGATGAGCGAGGCGGAGATCGCCGCGACCGTCGCCGCCTTCGCCGAGGCGGCGGCGCTCGCCAAGGACGCGGGCTTCGCCGCGGTCGAGCTCCACATGGGCCACGGCTACCTCCTCTCACAATTCCTCACGCCGGCGATCAACCGCCGCCGCGATCGCTGGGGCGGATCGCTCGAGGGGCGCCTGCGGATGCCCCTCGCGGTCGTCGCGGCCGCGCGCGCGGCGGTCGGCGGCGACTTCCCGCTGATCGCCAAGATCAACCTCCGCGATGGCTTCCGCGGCGGCCTCGAGATCGCCGAGGCGATCGCCGTCGCCAGGGCGCTCGAGGGGGCGGGCGTCGATCTCCTGGTGCTCAGCGGCGGCTACACCTCGAAGACGCCCTTCTTCCTCCTGCGCGGCGGTCGACCGCTGCGCGACATGGTCGCGGTCGAGACCAGCCGGGCCCAGCGGATGGCCCTGCGGCTCTTCGGCCCGCTCTACGTCAAGCGCTACCCGTTCACGGAGATGTTCCTCCGCGACCTCGCGCTCGAGGTCCGGGCGGCGGTGAAGATGCCCCTCGCGCTCCTCGGCGGCCTCGTCAGCCGCGCCAACCTCGAGCAGGCGGCGGCCGACGGCTTCGACTTCGTCGCGCTGGCGCGGGCGCTGATCGCCGATCCCGACCTCGTCGTCCGGATGGAGCGCGGCGAGATCGAGCGCACGCGCTGCGACGCGTGCAACCGCTGCGTCGCGCTGATGGACGACGGCGGCGTGCGCTGCGTTCTCGACGATCCGCCGGCGGCGTAGGGGCCGCGCCGCCGGCGGGCGTCTGCGCTCGCTGCCGGCGTCTTGCGACGACCTGACCGTTGATGATGCGACACATGTCCAGAAGGACATGCGCCGAAGGTGGCCGCCAGGCGAGCTAGTCGCTCGCGCGAGAGGCGTCGTCCGCCGCCTCGGGGCACCGGGGATCGTCGACGCGTATCCAGCTCCCGTCGTCCTCGCGCCGCAGCTCGAAGGTCGGGAAGTACTCGAGGTCGAGGCGGATCGTGATCAGGTCGGGCTTGCCGTCGATGTCGAGGGTCTTGAGGCGGAGGGCGTCGCCGCTGCAGCGCCCGCGGACGACGCTGAGGAAGGCGTCGAGGTCGGGGGTCGGGCGCTCGTCGACGGCGGTGATCAGGCGGGCGGCGCGGAGCTTGGAGCGGCTCGCGGGGGCTCCGTACCAGTAGAGCGAGACGTAGACGCCCGCGTCCGCGACCCCGCGCTGGACCCGGACGCCGCGCGGGATCTCCTGGATCAGCGCGCCTGCCCAGTGGAGGACGCGCTCCGTGCCGCGGCCGCTGATCGGCGCGGCGACGGCGTCGACCGCCTCGATCGTCTGGTCGCGGAGAACGGTCGCGGTGAAGCGCGGGCCGAGGGCGCGGTTGAAGGCGCCGAGGTCGGTGACGAGGGCGCCGTCGATCTCGAGGAGGATGTCGCCGGCGCGCCAGCTCCCGCCCTCGGGGCCGCCGGAGACCCGCTCGACGATCAGCACCTGGCGGCTGCGCGGGTCGTGCTCCTCGATGCGGTGGGCCCACGCCTCGTCGAGGCCGTGGCGGCGGGCGGCGGCCAGGGAGAGGTAGCGAAGCTCGATCCCCGGCTCCCACAGCGTCGGCGCCTCGCCGCGGCGCAGCGCCTCGACGGTCGGCCGCCAGAGATCGACGGGGAGCCCGAGCGAGACCGTCTTGTGGTCCTTCTGCGACTGGTAGGAGAAGGTCGCCCAGAGCCCGAGGACCGCGCCCTCGTCGTCCGTGAGGGCGCCGCCGAGGGTCGAGCGCACGGTGTGGTTGAGGACGATCTTGTCGAGGTTGGCGGCGCGGTAGCGCGGCGGCCTCGGCAGCGGCAGCTCGAGGGCGTTCACCGTCGCGACCTCGTTGTGCTGGGCGAAGAGCTGGAGGTCGCGGCGCAGACCGACGACCCACAGCGCCTCGCCGGGCCGCGGCGAGCGCTCGGCGAGCGTCGCCGCGCGCAGCGGCGTGTCGCCGAGGCGGGCCGGGTCGTACGAGAGGATCGCGTAATTATGGAAGGGGTGGAGGAAGGCGATCGTCGCCGGGATCTCGAGGGCGCCCGCGACGGTCAGGTGGACGTCGGCGAGGCCGACCGGGACCGCCGTGCGATCGGTGAGGACGAGGCCGCGCTCGGCGTCGACGATCAGGCCGACGCCGCGGGTGCGGGCGGTGTGGACCCCGTCGATCTTGTGCGGGATGCTCGTCTCGACGGTGACGAGCGCGGCGGCGAGGGCCTGGGCGCGCGGATCGTCGGCGGTCGGCGGCGTCGTCGACAGGGCCTCGGGCGCCGGCGGCTCCGGGGGCGGCGGCGCCGGGACGGGCGGCCACAGGCCGTCGGCGTCGTCGCGGGTCCGCCGGGCCATCGGGAAGAAGCAGCGGTCGACCGTGATCACGGCGACCTGCTCGCGGCGCGGCGCGTCGATCTCGAAGTAGCGCAGCGACGTCCGGCCGCCGTGGGGGAGGGCGGCGAGCTCGGCCTCGAGGGTCGCCAGGTCGGGCGTCGGCGTCCCGCCGACCGCTTGGATCACCGCCCCGCGATCGATCCCGAGGGGCGCGAAGGTGTAGCCGGCGCTCGCCAGGTAGACGCCGCGCAGCGGGATCTGGAACTGGCGCGCGAGCTGATAGCTGAGGTCGTGGAGGATCGCCCCGCCGAACTCGAGGAAGGTCGCCGGGGTGATCGCGTGGAGATCGCGGACCGTGACCTCCGCCTCGATCGGCGCCCCGCCGCGCTCGACCTCGAGGCGCAGGGTCTCGCCGACCTTGGCGTCGAGGAGCGCCTCGAGGGCCGTGAACGCGTGGATCGGCGCGCCGTCGATGCGCAGGAGGACGTCGCCGAGCTCGAGGGCGCCGTCGGTCGGCCCGCCCGGGAGGATCTTCTCGACGACCAGGAGGCTCGTCGACTTCGGGAAGGCCGCGCGCATCACCTCCTCGGTCTCGGGGCGCAGGCCGAGGCGGCGCAGCTCGTCGTAGGCGCGGAAGCCGAAGGTCGTCGTCAGGGTGCCGCGGGTCACGGGCTCGCCGCGCTGGAGGAGCTCGAGGGCGCGGACCACCCGCGGCAGCGGCAGGAAGAAGCTCGACGCCGCTTGGTTGCGGCTGCCGGCGTTGAGCGCGACGACGTCGCCGTGGATGTCGAGCACCGGCGAGCCCGAGGAGCCGCCCGAGGTGCTCGAGGCCGCCTGGATGTAGCAGGTGTTGAAGTCGTTGTAGCGGCGCAGGCCGTAGTTGGGGACCGGGCGGTCGAGGCGGGCGATCGTCCCGGCGAGGATCGACAGCTTCTCGCCGGCGTCGTTGCCGACGACGCGGATCTCAGTGCCGATCTGCGCCTTCTTCGGGGCCAGGCGCAGGGCCTCGGGGGCCATGAAGCGCAGGGCCGCCGGGTCGAAGCGGAAGAAGCCGAAGTCGTGGACCGGATCGCGGTAGACCGCCTGGAGCGGCGCCTCCTCGTGGTTGAGGAAGACCGCCTCGGCGACCGCGGGGCCCGGGCGGACGACGTGACGGTTGGTCAGCAGGAGCCCGCGCTCGGCGTCGACGACGAAGGCGGTGGCCTGGGCCGACTCGTTCCAATTGGTGTCGAAGGGGCGGGGGGCGTCGATGCGGACCGAGACCACCGCCTGGGCGGCGCGCTCGAGGCAGCGGCGCCAGGCCTCTGCCGCCGACGTGGGGGCCGATGTTGGGGGGGAGACGTCGTTCATGGACCCTCCCGCGGGCCGGCGGCCGGCGGGGGCTCAGTATACGGGAGCCGGCGGCGATGACGGCGTTCGCCGAGATGCGTGGTCGTGCTCACGGGATGCGCAGGTGCGCGGCGGGCTCAAAGGTCCGCGAAGACCTCCTCAGGGCCCCGGCGAGCGCCGCCCCGGGCTCACCTCCGTGCACTTGACCGGCGGGCCGGAACGCGCGAAAAAGCATCTATGGTCTGGCGTCGTTGCTCACTCCTCATCGTCCTCACGGCAAGCCTGGCCGTCGCCTGCGGCGACGACGAGTCGACTGGAACCAGCCTCAGCGGCGGCGCTTCGGCGACCGCCGGCTCGAGCTCGAGCAGCAGCAGCGGCAGCGAGGGCAGCTCGAGCTCGAGCACGGGTCACAGCAGCTCGAGCAGCGACGGCAGCAGCAGCACGACCGCGACCACCGACGACAGCACCTCCGCCGACTCGTCGAACACGACGGGGAGCACGACCGACAACACCACCGATCCGACGGGCACGAGCGGCACGACGGCGGATCCGGCCGACTGCAACAACGGCGTCCTCGATCCCGGCGAGCAGTGCGACGGTCAGAACATCGGCGACTTCACCTGCGAGGGCCTCGGCTACGCGGGCGGGACCCTCTCGTGCGATCCGGTGATGTGCATCCTCGACACGTCGATGTGCGAGATGGGCGACAGCACCGGCAGCACCGGCGGCTGATCGCGCCGGATCTCCGAGGGCGCGGATGACCCCGGCGGGCGCGCAGCGGCGGCTCCAGGCCGCTGTCGCTGCGTTGTCGACGGCGCTCTTCCTGGGCACCGCGCCCGGGCGGATCCCCTTCCCCGACGACGAGATCGTCTTCCAGACGACGCAGTCGCTCTACGAGCGCGGGAGCCTGGCGATCCCAGGGATCGCCCGCCGCTCCGGTGAGATGGCCGGACAGGCGAAGGGCACCTTCGGCTGGGCCGAGGGCCGCGACGGCGGGCGCTACGGCTTCTTCGGCCACGGCCTCTCGCTCGTCGCTCTGCCGGCCTACGCCCTCGCCAAGCTCACCTATCCCTGGGTGCCGCCGACCTGGCGCTACGGCGTCCGCTCGGATCACCTCGCCTTTCACGATCGCGATCCCTTCGCCGACTGGGCGCGCCTCGTCGTCTCGCTGACCAACTGCGTCGTCACCGGGGTCAGCGCGGGCGTGCTCCTCGCGTGGCTTGTGACCCTCGGCTTCGGCCTGCGCGCGGCGACCTTCACGGCCCTGGGCTTCGCCCTCGGCACCGCGGCTTGGCCCTACACCCGGACCTTCCTCAGCGAGCCGCTCTCGGGCCTGTGCCTGCTGCTGTGCGCCCTCGGCATCGCCCGCTATCACCGCGGCCGGCGGCGCGGCGACGGACGCGGGGTCGGCTGGCTGTGGGCGTCTGGGGCGATCGCTGGGTTCGCGGCCCACGTCCACGTGCTCAACCTCAGCGCGCTCCCTTGCCTCCTCGGCTACGCGCTGTGGCCCTCGCTGCGTGAGGGCGGCGCGGCGGCGCTGCGCCGCGAGCGGCGGGCGTGGGGCGGGGCGGTGCTCCTCGGGCTCGTCGGGGTCGCCGCCCTCGGCCTCTCCCACTACCTGCGCTTTGGGTCAGCCTTTGAGACCGGCCGCTTCGGCATCTACAGCTGGCTCGTGCCGCCGTGGACCGGCCTCGCGGCGCTGGCCGTCGCGCCGGGGCGCAGCCTCCTCCTCTACGCGCCGGCCGTCACCCTCGGGCTCGCCGGGATCCCGGCGCTGCGCCGGCGCCTGCCGGCGGTCGCGGTCTTCGCCGCGTCGATGATCCTCGTCCGCGCCGCGACGATCAGCCTCCGCAGCGACTGGTTCGGCGGCTGGGCCCTCGGCCCGCGCCACCTCGTCCCCGCGCTCCCCTTCGCGATCCTGCCCCTTGCGGCGCTGTGGGAGCGGGCGCTGCGGGCCGGTCGCGGCGCTCGCCTGGCGGTCGGCGGCCTCGAGCTCGCGGCTGTCGGCGTCACCCTCTACCTCAGCCTCTTCTCGATCCTCGAGTGGATGATCCACCTTAGCCGCGACCCGGCGGTGCGCGCCCTCGGCTCGGTCAGCGACGCCTCGCACTGGTGGTGGAGCGCCTCGCCGCTCGTCGGCTACCACACGCTCAAGGTCGACGTGCTGGCGGTCGGCGCCTGGCGCTTGGCGCAGCGCGGGCACTGGGGGCTCTTCGTGATCTTCGCGTGCGTCGCCGTCGCTGGGCTCGGGGCGGCGGCGGTGATCGTCCGGACGCTGCGTCGAGGCCCGCCCTCCTAGACGTTGGTTGTTGGCCTGGCTCGCTCGCGCGTCGCCCGTCGTGCAGCGCCCGTCGTACACTCCGGGCGTGCTCTCACGCGCGATCGCCCCCGTGCCCGGAGTGCTCGACGTCATCGTCAAGGGCCCCTACGCGCGGCTCGTCTGGGGCCCGCTCGCCGGGATCCTGCGCTGGCAGGAGCTGAGCGAGTGGAAGCGGGATGTCTCTTTGGTCATAGCGAGCGACGTCACCGACGAGCGCTGCGCGGCGCTGCGGATCCGCAGGCCCGCGGAGGTGATCGACGACGCGGGCTCGCCGACGCGCGCCGCGGTCGTGCAGGCGCCGGCCTACTGCGTCGACGACGAGCTCTTCGACGCGCTCCTTGCCGCTGGCTGTCGCCTGTGCCGCTTCGGGTATCACCGCGGCAGCGGCGAGCTCTTCGTCGAGAGGAGCGGGGCTGGTTGGGCGAACCGGCGGATTGAGCTCAACATGTGCGACCTCCGGACGCCCGCCGGGGAGATCGTCGGCAGAGGCGAGCTGGACTGGTGGGTCGATCGCGTGCTCCGGGCGGCGACCGACGGCCTCCTCGGCGAGGCAGGGGTCCGGGCCGCCGTCGCGATCCGCGAGCACGTCGACGACCTCCTCGCCTGCGCGGAGGCCCGACAGCGGCGGGATGAGCAGCTCGCGGAGGCCGAGGCCTTCGCCCGCGAGAGCCCCGAGCTCGTCGAGGAGTACGGCTGGGTGTACGAGCCGGACACGCGCTTCCGCAGCTACGGCCGCGACGACGAGCTGCGCGCGCGCCAGGCCAAGGGCGCGTCGACGCGCCCGCTCGCCGAGGCGCTCGCGCGCGCGCTCGAGGGCGGTACTCCGCCGATCCGCGCGTACATCCTCGATCTCGGCTGGATCCCGATCCTGCGCGAGTCGGCCGTCACGCTGCGCGTGCGCGCGAGCGACGGGGCGAGCGAGCTGCGGCTGCCGGCGGCGAACTGGGCCGTGCGCTGGGAGTGAGGGCGCGCTCGCCCTCGATCTGTCGGCGCGCGCAGGCCCGACCGCGCTGCGAGGGCGACGTCGCAAACGCGAAGCGACGCGCCGCCGGAGCAGCGCGTCGCCCGTGTCTGTCTGCGCCGCGGTCCTAGTCCGTGAGGACCTTGAACTCGATGCGGCGGTTCTTGGCCTGGCCGGCCTTGGTGTCGTTGGTGTCGATCGGCTCGTCCGGACCGGCGCCGCGGGTCGTGATCCGCGAGCCGTCGATGCCGTTGTCGATGAGCCACTGACGCACCGACTCGGCGCGGCGCTGCGAGAGGTCGAGGTTGACGTCGCGGTCGCCGATGTTGTCGGTGTGACCGGAGATCTCGACGCGGATGTCCGGGAACTCCTTGAGCACCTCGGCCGCCTTCGACAGCTTCTTCTCCGACTTCTTGCGGATCTTGTCGCTGTTGAACTCGAAGTAGATCCCCTCGATGACGCCGGTGAACTCCTTGACCTGCTCGGGGATCTCGTCCGGGCAGCCGTCGGCGTCCTCGTAGCCGTTCTTGGTCTCCGGCTCGTCGGGGCACTTGTCGACCTCGTCGAGGATCCCGTCGCCGTCCTTGTCGCGGATCGGGCAGCCGTCGGGCTCGACGCCGGCCTCGGTCGGGCACGCGTCGTCGGGGTCCATGAAGCCGTCGCCGTCGGTGTCGCGGATCGGGCAGCCGTCCGGGAGCACGCCGGCCTCGGTCGGGCAGGCGTCGACGTTGTCGAGGACCTGATCGCCGTCGCTGTCGCCCACCGGGCAGCCGTCGGGATCGATCCCCGGCTGGTACGGGCAGGTGTCGTCGGCGTCGGCGAAGTAGTCGCCGTCCGAGTCCTTCGGCGGCGGCGCCGGCTTCTTGCGCCCGAGGGTGACGCTGAGGCCGGCGAGGATCTGGAAGTGGTTGGTGAAGGCGCCGCCCCCGTTGTCGCTGTCGCCGCGCTGGCGGCCCTGGTAGGCGCCGATCAGGTGGCGGGCGTCGAGCCGGGCCATCAGCCACTTGTTGATGTAGATCTTCGCGCCGATGCCGTAGTGGCCGACCGGGTCGATGTCGTTGCCGACGACCTCCGAGGACACGCCGACCATGCCGTAGCCGCCGAGGATGAAGGGCGCGACGCGGTAGGGGAGCTGGAGGATCGCGTGGCCGCGGACGCCGTAGAGGAGGACGTTCTCGTTGAGGTCGGTGCGCGCCTTGGTCGGCATCGCGCCGCCCTCGACCTCGACGCCGAGGAAGCTCAGCGGGTAGAAGCCGACGCGGGCGCCGACGTCCGGGCCGAGCTTCCACAGCGGGATCTGCGGGGCGGTGTCGGGGTGGAAGAAGTCGTGGTCGTCGGAGACGATCAGCAGGCCGCCGTAGACGCCGAGCTCGGCCATGTTGCGCTCGGGCTTGTACTTGCGCATCCACGGCGTCTTGGTCTCGACGGTCGAGATGCGCTTCGAGCCGCCCTTCT
>JAGQIT010000437.1:28081-32546 GCA_020431135.1 Myxococcales bacterium
TTGGCGCCGCCGCTGCCGAGGCTGACGGAGCCGCCCGCCTTCGCTTCGCCTTCCGGGGCGGCGTGGGCGGCGGTGGCGGTGGCGAGGGCGAACCCGGTGGCGAGGAGGGTCGTAGACCAAGTTGCAGCAGGCATGCGGCGGGCGGACATGGTAGGGCGACAGCGGAGGGAGAGGGAGGGGCGTGCGTCGATGGGGTGGCGGTGAGCGTCGCGGGGGGCGGGCGGTCGCCGCTAGGGACCCATGCACTCCTGGCCAGCGGCCTCGCAGCCCGGCGGCTCGTCGAGCGCGAGGTTGTTCAGGTAGCAGCCGGTGCAGTCGTCGCCGCCGAAGTCGTTGGGGTCGCACAGCCCCTGGTCGATGCAGAGATCGGTGACGCAGTTGACGAAGTTGAAGAGGTCGTAGACCTCCTCGGCCGTCATCCCGTCCTGGCACTCGAGGAAGCAGGAGAGATCGGGCTCAGGGCCGGAGTTCGGCGGGATGTTGAGCGCGCATTGGATCAGACAGGAGATCGCGCTGCGGCAGCTCAGGTCGCCGGGCTCGCCGGTGGTCGGATCGGTGGTCGACGTCGTGAAGTCCCAGGGATCGGGGGGCTCGGTGGTCACCGGCCCGGACGTCGACGTGGTCGCCGGCGCGTCCTCTGTGATCAGGTCCGAGTTACAGGCGACGGCGACGAGGCCGACGGCGACCGCGAGGGCGCAGGCGCGGCCGTGCGTAGACGTGCGATAAGCCAAAGCCATCGCCCGAAGATACCAGCCTGCGCGGCCGCGGCACAACGATTCGGCGTCGGCGCGCCGGCACCCCGCGGGCGCGTGCGGCCGGTCACCATGGTCCTGGGCACAGCTTCGCCTCGGCTCTCTCTAGCGGCGCCTCGCGCCGAGCAACGTGCGTCTTCGCCCAGGTCGAGGTTCGCGTGAGTGCGCCGCGTTTCGGCGGCCTGCTTGTCACTCGCGCCGGCAGCCGACATACTCGGGAGGCCGCCCGCAGCCGCCTTGTAGGGCTCGGGTGGCCCCGCAAGAACCTGTCATAACTGCTTATCGCTGGGAACTGTCATGCTCCATAGAGCCGCCCCTATTGTCGCCGCGACCTCCATCGCGCTCCTCCTCTCTGCCTGCCGCGGGGATGATCGCGAGTTCGACTGCTCGTATCAGGCGGAGCGCTTCGCCGAAGCGGCCGAGAAGGAGGGCGTGCTCCTCGACGCCGTCGCTGACGTCGGCACCTACCCGATGGCGATGATGATCTCCGAGGACGGGATCAACCGCCTCCTCGGCGGCGTCGTCGGCGACGAGATCCCCTTCGCCTCCGAGATGCAGCTCGGGCCGACCCAGGTCAAGTTCACGCCGACGTCGACGCCGACGATCGACGTCGCCTCGGTGCCGACCTGCGCCCAGTGCGTGCTCTTCTCGCTCGACTTCAAGTTCGGCGTCGTCCAGGGCGAGGACGGCCTGACCGCCGGCCTCGGCGACGCCTTCTTGGCGATCCCGATCCGCCTCGACGCGCGCGAGGACGGCACCGCCGTGCTCGTCGCCGAGTACCAGAACGCGACCGTGTCGAAGATGGACATCAGCGCCAACGGCTTCGACTCGGAGAACCACGAGGCGATCTCGGGCGCCCTCGCGCTCCTCGCCACCGACATCGTCCGCGAGCAGTACGGCGAGACCGAGCTCCTCGTCATCGGCTCGCTCGACATCGGCGGCAACGACGTCCGCGCGCTCGCCCGCGACCTCTTCGTCGTCCCCGATCTCGACGCCATCGTCCTCGGCATGGAGACCAACCTCGAGCTGCCGGCGGGCACCGGCCTCGACCAGCCGGAGGCGCTGCCCGAGGGCACGCCGATGGGCATCCTCTTCGACCCGCAGATGATCCTCGCGGTCGCCCAGCGGATGATCGTCGAGGGCGAGATCCCGCGGCGCTACGACGAGGACGGCAACGCCTCCGACGACGGGATCTACGGCGTCACCCTCGACGCGATGGCCCCCGGCACGGTCAACGACGACCGCCTCGACACGACCTTCCGCGTCTGGCGGACCGACGAGGGCTACTGCGGCTACGCGATCGCCGAGATGCCGCTGATCCTCAGCCTCGACTCCGACGCTGGCCTCAAGGTCAACCCGGGCGACGCCAACGTCGTCGGCGGCGAGGGCAGCGGCCGCCTCGCCGCCGATCGCGAGGAGCTGATCCAGAAGAACCAGGGGCTCATCGACAACTTCAAGGCGTCCCTCGCCGAGCAGGTCGGCCTCACCCTGAACTACCGGTCGATCGGCGTCGAGGGCAGCTCTATCTTCTTCGAGCCGCTCGACATCAGCGTCACGCAGTCGACCAACAGCGTGAACTTCTTCCTCGACTTCGTCGTCGCCGCCAACGAGTAGCGCGGCGCGCCCTTAATCATTCCCTAGGCCTATCCCCTCCATAGCCATGCATTCGTCCCTCCGTCGCCCCCACCTCGCGGCCCTCCCGCTCGTCGCCCTCGTCCTCGCCTGCAACGGCTCGCAGCAGATGACCGAGAGCGAGTCGGGCTCGACCGACTCGACGAACACGTCGATCACCACCAACCCGACGAACTCGAGCGAGAGCGAGACCGGACCGGCGCTCCTGTGCGTCCCCGGGACGGTGAAGTGCAACGACGGCCTCGACGCGGTGATCACCTGCACCGAGGACGGCCAGTCCTGGGACGAGGCGCCCTGCGGCAACTACCAGCAGTGCATCGTCGACGAGTGCCTCGGCCCCTGCGAGCTCGTCCAGGACCCGCCGTCGTCGGAGGGGTGCAGCTTCTGGGGCAACCGGATGCGCCACTACGAGAACCCGGACGACCCGGAGATCGACGCGCTGATCGTCGGCAACATCTCGAACGACCAGCCGGTGACGGTCCAGCTCTACGGCATGTCGCCGCTCGCCGAGGAGGTCCCGCTCGGCGACCCGGTCGTCGTCGACTCGGGCAAGACCCACCTCTTCGAGCTCAGCAACCCGCTGATCGCCGCCTGGTCGCTCTACCGCACCGGCGGCTCCTACCGCGTCGTCAGCGACCTGCCGATCATCGCCTACCTCCACTCGCCGCTCGACAACGCGGCGACCAACGACTCGTCGATGCTCCTCCCCGACCACGCGCTGGGGATGAACTACGTCATCGCCTCGTACCCAGACTTCGGCGAGCCGAGCTACTTCAACATCATCGCCACCGAGCCCGAGACGACGGTGAGCTGGACGCCGCCGGTCGACACCGCGGGCAACGGCCTGCCGGTGCCCTTCGTCGAGGCCGGCAAGACCGGGACGATGAAGATGGCGTTCCCCGGCGACACCCTGCAGATCGGCGCCTCAGCCCTCAAGGGCGACATGATCTGCGCCGAGGTCAAGCAGCAGTGCATCGACGACGGCGGCACCGAGACCGAGTGCAACGTCCCCTTCGAGGAGTGCGACGACGAGGAGCGCGAGAAGCGGGACGTCTCCGGCACGGTGATCACCAGCGACAAGCCGATCTGGGTGATGGGCGCCGGCACCTGCGCCTTCATCCCCTTCGACAAGGGCTTCTGCGATCACCTCCAGGAGCAGATGGTCCCGCTCGAGTATTGGGGGAAGGAGTACGTCGGCGCCCACTCGCCGACGCGCCTCGACGAGAAGCACTACTGGCGGGTCTACGCCGGCGAGGACAACGTCACGATCACGACGGAGCCGGCCCAGGCCGGGACGCCGATCAGCCTCAGCAAGCGCGGCGACTGGGCCGAGTTCACCGTCGACACCGGCGTCTCCTTCGTCTTCAAGGGCGACAAGCCCTTCCTGCCGGTGCAGTACATCGCCGGCGCCCAGAGCGGGCCCGGCTTCGGCGACCCGGCGATGTACCAGATCGTCCCGGTCGAGCAGTTCCTCAAGCGCTACGCCTTCGTCACCGGCGTCGGCTACGAGCTCAACTACGCCCAGGTCGTCCACGAGAAGGGCGACGCGCCGATCGTCATCGACGGCGTCGAGGTCAACGGCTACTACGACGTCGGCAACTACGAGGTCGCCGACTGGGCGATCGAGGAGGGCCCGCACGAGGCCATCTCGGACGACCCCTTCGGCCTGATCAACATCGGCTACACGATCCCGAAGAACTGCAACCCGGTCTTCGTCGATCCCGACTGCGACACCGACGGCCACGCGCCGTGCTGCCGCGCCTGCACCGGCGTGTGCACCATCTCGAACGGCCAGGGCAACTGCGGCGTCCAGGGCAAGAAGCCGTGCTGCAACGACGAGATCTGCAACGCCCCGGGGCTGCCCGTGTGTGAGTGCGCCGGCTCGTACGCCTCGTACGCCTACCCCGGCGGCATGCGCCTCAAGCAGATCTACAGCCCCTAGGCTGGCTTGCCGGGCGAAGACGCGCCTCGCGGCTCTTGGCGGCGAGGCGCGTTGCGTTTGACGCCGCGGCGAGCCGCGCTGTGACGCCGGCGCTCTCCGAATCTGGTCGATCGTCCAGGTCTCGGTCGACGGGCTGAGA
>JAGQIT010000438.1 GCA_020431135.1 Myxococcales bacterium
GATCAGGTCGGCGAGCTCCTCGGCGCTCGTGCAGGTGCGCGCGTCGATGACCACCGGGCGAAAGCCCAGGCGCCTGCCGAAGGTCGGGTGGAGGAGCCCGTAGCGCAGCTTCTTCTCGATCGAGTAGGCGCCGAAGCCGAGGATCGTGCCGAGCGCGGGCGGCAGCGGCGACGGCGGCGCGGCGGCGAGGATGAGGATCGGGAAGGGCGTCGCCTGCAGGCGCTCGAGCGCCCCCGGGTGCTCGAAGGCGTGGATGAGGGTGTCGCGGTAGACGTCGCCGTGCGGGGCGATCGCCTCGCCGCGGAGGAGCCGCGCCGGATCGAGGTTGCGGGAGACCGCGCGCCGGCGGACGTGCCAGAAGTCGCGGGCCTCGCTCGCCCGCCCGGCGAGGTGGATGCAGAGCATGCAGGCGCCGGCGCTGACCCCCGCGACCGCGGCCAGCCGCGGCTCCAGGCGCTCGGCCCAGCGCTCGACGAGGGCGAGGTTGTAGAGGGTACGGTTGCCGCCACCGGCGAGGGTAATGGCGAGGTCGCGCATCGCCGGCGGAGTGTAGCGCCCGCGGCCCGCCGACGCAGCGCCCGGCCACATGCTCCAGCACTCCGACGAGACGCACGGCGATCGTGCGGCCGCGCTCAGCGGCGATACGGCAGCATCAGCGGCTTCTCGACCTGGCGGGCGATGCCCTCGCCGCGCAGGCGCTGGAGGAGCGCGAGGGCGAAGTCGAAGCTCGTCCCGGGGCCGCGGCTGGTGATCAGGTTGCCGTCGATGACCACAGGACCCTCGCCGCGGCGGCCGTGCTCCATCACCCGGGTCTCGACCGACGGGTGGCAGGTCATCGTCCGCCCCATGAACGCCTCGTGGTGGCGCAGAGCGAGGGGCGCCGCGCAGATCGCCGCGACCAGGGCGCCCGCCTCCTCGCGGGCGCGGAGCATGTGGCCGACGAGCTTGCTCGCGCACAGCCGCCGGACCCCCTCGGCGCCGCCGGCGAGGATGAGCACGTCGAACTCGCCGTCGACCTCGACGAGGCGCGCGTCGGGGACGATGTGGACGCCGCGCGAGCAGCGGACCGGCGCGAGCTCGCCGAGCGCCGCGAGGACCACGTCGACGCCGCCGCGGCGGAGGATGTCGGCCGTGATCGTCACCTCCATCTCCTCGACGCCTTCGGCGAGGAGGAGCAGGGCCCGGGGGACGCGGATCGGGGTGCCTTCGCTCATGTCGCGCTCCTTGAGCTCGGACGGGTCGTCCGGTACTCGATGATGTTCTTGTGGTCAGGGACGTGGACGACGCGGTCGACGAAGATCCCCGGGAGATGGATGTCGTCGGGGTCGAGGCCGCCGACGGGCACGAGCTCGTCGACCTCGGCGACGGTGATCCGCCCGGCCATCGCCGCCAGCGGGTTGAAATTGCGCGCCGTCCGGTAGAAGCGGAGGTTGCCGAGCGGGTCGCCCTTGGCGGCGCGGACGATCGCGAAGTCGGTGCGGATCGCGGTCTCCAGGACGCACTCCTTGCCGCCGATCGTCCGCGTCTCCTTGCCCTCGGCGACCACCGTGCCGGCGCCGGTCGGCGTGAAGAAGGCCTCGATGCCGGCGCCGCCGGCCCGCATGCGCTCGGCGAGGGTCCCCTGCGGGTTGAGCTCGACCTCGACCTCGCCGGCGAGCATCTGCTGCTCGAGATCCGGGTTACCGCCGACGTAGGAGCCGACGACCTTGGCGACCTGGCGCTGCTTGAGGAGGATCGCCAGGCCCATCCCCTGGTTGCCGCAGTTGTTCGAGACGATCGTCAGGCGCGCGGCGCCCGAGGCCGCGATCGCGGCGATGCACGCCTCCGCGTTGCCGCACAGCCCGAAGCCGCCGACGGCGATCGAGACCCCGTCGCGGAGATCATGGAGGGCGGCGGCGGCGCTTTCGAAGATCTTGGAGGCGGGGGCCATGGTCGGCTCGATCTACCGCACAAACCCAAAACGGCGGAGTTCTCGGCGGAGTTCTCGGGGGCTCCGCGGGGTGTCTGGCGGCCGCGGCGGCAACGTCGTTTGCCATAGACAGCGGGCGCGGATGATCTCGAGGGGCGCATGCGCTCAGAGCGCAGCAAGAGGCCGCGCGATCGACACGCCGGTGGCCGTACCATGGCCCTGCCGATGCCCCGCCGAAGCCGACGCCGCGCGCCCCCTGCACTCCACGCCGCCGTCGCGGCCCTCGCCCTCACCGTCGTCGCCTGCGCGGGCGACGACGCGACCACGAGCGCGACCGAGGGATCGACGAGCGACGCCTCGACCACCGCGCAGACGAGCACCTCGCTGTCCTCGTCGTCGTCGTCGACCACCGCCGCGAGCGGCAGCGACAGCGACAGCGCCACGACCACCACCGGCGAGACGACCACCACCGGCCTCGTCTGCGGCGACGCCCCGACGCTCGCTCTCCGCGACCTCTTCACCGTCGGCGACGCCCAGGAGAACCTCGAGATCGCGCCCTGCGGCGCCGACCTCTGGTACTTCGTCGGCGCCAGCGAGAGCACCCTCGAGATCACCGTGAAGGGGGCCGGCGCCGGCGTGGCCGGGCTCGTCGCCTACCCCGACATCACTCTGGTCGAGGCGCAGGACGAGCCCCTCGCCCCGCTCCTCGAGAGCGCCGGCGACGAGGCCATCGTCCACAGCTTCGCCGTCCCGCGCTCCGGCGAGTTCGCCCTCCACGTCCTCCCGAGCGACGCCGAGCTCGGCGCGACCTACGACCTCGAGATCCGCTGCGTCGACGGCTGCACGCGCGAGACCACCCGCTTCCCGACCCTGTGGGTCCACGGCTGGACCGGCTTCGAGAACATCGGCCCCCTCACCTACTTCTACGGCGTCCGCGATCACCTCGAGCCCCTCGGCTTCCCGATGTCGATCGCCGTCCTCGACCCCTACAACAGCTCGGAGGTCCGCGGCGGCCAGCTCAGCGAGCAGATCGACGAGGCGCTCGTCGAGTGGCGCGCGCGCAAGCTCGACCTCATCGGCCACAGCCAGGGCGGCATCGACTCGCGCTACGCGATCTCGTCGCTCGGCCACGGCGAGCACGTCTCGGTGCTCATGACGGTCGCGACGCCGCACCGCGGCACCTACATCATGGACCTCGCCCTCGGCCTCGCCCCCGGGGCCGCCGAGGAGGCGCTCGCTTTCCTCTTTAACCTCCTCGGCGCGGTCTCTGCCCAGGCCAAGTCCGACGCCAAGGCGTCGTTCTACAGCCTCAGCGAGGCCTACATGACCGAGGAGTTCAACCCGCAAAACCCTGACGACCCGGACGTCGCCTACATCTCGTACACCGGCTACACCTGCGCCGCGATCGACTTCCTCGATCCCGACAAGCACTGCAACGACTACGTCGACCCGCTGATCCTCGCCGGCTACAACATCCTCAAGCTCGCGCGCGGCCCGAACGACGGGCTCGTCACCGTCGAGAGCGCCGAGTGGGGCGACTACCGCGGCGAGATGATCGCCGACCACATCGACGAGGTCGGCCAGATCGCCGGGCTCACCGACGCCGACTTCGACCACAAGGCCTGGTACCTCGACCGCGTCCGCGACCTCGTGGCGGAGGGGCACTGATGTACCGGCCGCGCGATCGCAGCGCAGAGCTCAGCGCCGAGCAGCGCCAGCGCCTCGCCGTCGGCCGCCACGAGTCGGTCGCCCGCGAGCTCCGCGGCGCCGGCAAGACGGCCGCCGCCGGCTGGGTCTTAGAGCAGATCTGGGACTTCGAGGGGGCCCTCGCCGCCTACCTCGACGCCGAGCTCGGCCTCGACGCCCTCCGCGTCGCCCTCGAGGTCCGCGACCCTGAGCGCTACGAGCGGGCGCTCGCGGTCGTCCGCGCCGGCTCCGACGGCGACCGCCGCGAGGCCATCGCCATGCTCAAGCGCCGCGGTCGGCACCTCGACGTCGCCCGCCTCCTCGAGGCGGAGCCCGAGCGCCTCGACGATCGCGCCGACGCCCTGCGCCGCGGCGGCGATCGGATCGCCGCCGCCAAGGCGCTCGCCGACAACGGCCGCGTCGCCGAGGCCCTCGCC
>JAGQIT010000032.1 GCA_020431135.1 Myxococcales bacterium
CAGCCTCGGCCTCTCCACCGCCGTCAGCGTCGTTGCCGTCGCCGTCATCCGCAGCGGCCTCGGCCTCGGCGTCGCCACCGTCGTCAGCGTCGCCGCCATCCGCAGCGGCCTCGGCCTCAGCGTCGCCACTGTTATCAGCGTCGCCACCGTCGCTGTCATCCGCAGCGGCCTCAGCCTCAGCGTCACCACCGCCGTCGCTGTCGCCGTCGCTGTCGCCGTCATCCGCAGCGGCCTCGGCCTTAGCGTCGCCACTGTTATCAGCGCCGTCGCTGTCGCCGTCATCCGGAGCAGCCTCGGCCTCAGCGTCGCCGTCACCGTCAGCGTCGTCGCCGTCATCTGCAGCAGCCTCGGCTTCGGCCTCGCCACCGCCGTCAGCGCCGTCGCCGTCGCCGTCGCCGTCATCCGCAGCGGCCTCGGCGTCGCCACCTCCATCGCCGTCGCTGTCGCCATCATCCGCAGCGGCCTCAGCCTCAGCGTCGCCGGTGCCGTCAGCGTCGTTGCCGTCGCCGTCGCCGTCATCCGCAGCAGCCTCCGCCTCGCCGTCAGCGTCGTCGCCGTCGCCGTCGCCGTCATCCGCAGCGGCCTCAGCCTCAGCGTCGCCGGTGCCGTCAGCGTCGTTTCCGTCGCCGTCGCCGTCATCCGCAGCAGCCTCCGCCTCAGCGTCGCCACCGTCGTCGGCGTCACCGTCACCGTCAGCAGCCGCGGCCTCAGCCTCCGCCTCGCCGCTCTCGCCTGCGTCGTCGCCGTCCCCAGCGTCGCTGTCACCGCTCGCCTCGGCCTCGGCCGCGTCGTCGCTGGCGTCGTCGCTGGAGTCGTCGCCGTCGCCTTGCTCGGCGCTCACCTCCGCGTCATCGCCGTCGCTCGTCTCCGCGCCGTCACCACCGTCATCGCTCGGCGCAGAGTCGCCCGCGTCGGCGGCGACCTCGGTGTCAGTTTCGCCCCCGTCGGCGGCGCCCTCAGTGGCGGAATTGCCACTGTCACTTTCGCTGCCGGCGTCATCGCCCGGCTCGCTATTGCCCGCGGAATTCGGCTCCCCAGCCGCCTCCTGCGCGGGCTCGCCGGAGTCTCCGGCGGTATTCGACGAATCGGAGGCCTCACCCTCCGCAGCTTGATCCACAGCAGTCTCCTGCGCGCTCTCTTCCACCGTCATCACGATCCCTTTCACGCTAGCGTGTTCGACTCAACTACTCGATGTCAGCCTTCTTATCTTTCGGATCTTCGCACATAGAAGTCAATCGTTTCCGACGACGAGAGCACAACAATTCGCAGTTTCATCGCCGCTCATTGATGCTGTCCTTTGGGTCATATTTGACGGACGATTCCGCCTCGAGTGCGTCGCGGATCAGCGGCGCACTCGCGGCGGATGAGCGACGCCTCCAGAGCGATCATCGGCGGTCGTCATCGACGCTCGAGTCGAGGTCGACGCGGACCTCATCGCGGCGATGAGCGCTCGTCGTAGCGCGCGCTCTCGGCCGCCGCTCGCGGCTGAGAGCGCGCGGCGACGAACGATCGCTGGCGGTCATCATCGACGCTCGAGTCGAGGTCGACGCGGACCTCATCGCGGCGATGAGCGCTCGTCGTAGCGCGCGCTCTCGGCCGCCGCTCGCGGCTGAGAGCGCGCGGCGATCAGGCTGCGCGGACGATCGACGCGGACGCTCATCGATCTCGGAGTCGATCGACGGGAACGACGAACCTCGCGATCGACAACGAGCCGAGAGAGACGTCCCCGCCGCGGGACGAGGGGGTCGCGCTAGCGCCCTGAGATCTCGCGGTCGAGGCGACGCTCGATCGCCTCGAGCTCGCGCATCTTGCGATCGAAGTCGTCGTCCCCAGACGTGAGCTTGCCGCGGGGCGCACGGGTGTCGCCGGACAGCGCCTTGTTCTTCGTCAGGATCCGGTAGCCGAGGTAGCCGGCCCCGCCGAGGACGCCGATGACGATGACGTACTTGAGCATCGTCAGCGCGATTCCAAGCGCGACGAGCCCGCCGAGGCCGAGGAGAACACCCTTGAGGAGGGTGGTCGTCCCGCCCGGACCTTTGTTCCCGTCATCGGAGCGCCGCATTATCGCCCTGGACATCGCTCTCCTTCGCGAGGGTGGATCATAGGCGAGAGGAGGGCCGCTGGCAATCGACCCCGGCGGGGTCTGTCCACCCCAACAGACGCCAGGAGCTTGCGCATGCAATTGTCTGCATACGCGCGTCTACGCGCGGGATTTCGCCGAATTCGGGATCTCAGCGGGGGTCCACTTTGAGGCATACTCTCCGCACCTGCGAGCATAGGGTTGTGACGCGTGGCGAGTGACGACAAGAAGTCAGGATCGAAGAAGCCTCCCCGCCTGCCGACGCGCGGCGGGAAGCCAGACAGCGGCAAGCCCAGCTCGTCGCCGCCGCTCGGGCTGCCGCCGCTCCCCGGTCGGTCGCCCGGCTCATCGATCCTCGGCGGTCTACGTCGTCCGCCGAGCAAGCCGAACCTCACCGGCAAGACGGACACGTCGCCGCCCGCTCCGCCGTCGCCGCCCGCTCCGCCCAAGGCGAGCCCGGCCCCTCCGCGCGTGAGCCCCTCGCCGCCGAAGCCCCCAGCAGCGGCGCCGGTGAGCGACTCGAAGCCGAAGGTGCCGTCGCTGGCTGGGACCCTCGGTCGCGGGCTCGGCCTCCTCGGCGGCGCTGACCTGTCCAAGTTGGGGAAGACGGAGCCGCCGCAGGCGGAGTCGAGCGACAGCAAGCCGAAGCTCGCCGGGCTGACGGAGCTCGTCCGCCCGCAGAAGCTGCCGGGGACCTCCGAGACCCAGCCGATCGACCTCGACACCCTCGACTTCGACATCGAGGAGCCCTCGGTGGAGCTAGATCTCGACATCGAGATCGGCGACGCGCCCGAGCCCGCGGCGCCGGCCGCACCCGCCCCGCGCGTGCCCTCTCCGCCGGTGGCTGTCGCGCCGCCGGTGGCTGTCGCGCCGCCGGTGGCTGTCGCGCCGCCGGCAGCCACGCCGGTCCCGCCGAGCGTCGGCGGGGCAGGGGACTCCGGGAGCCTGCGGATGCCGCCGCCGATCGCCGAGGATCGTTCGTCGGCGCAGACGGTTGTCCCCGGCCGCAACATCGGTGGCGGTCGCACGCCGAAGACGTCGCCGGCGCGCCCGAAGGTTGGCGCAGGCCTCGGAAAGACCATCAGCGCCCGCGGAGCCGCGAAATCGGCGCCCATCGGTCCGCGAACGGCGCAGGTCTCGCGGACGACAGACACGACGCCCGCGCCGCTCATGCGTCACACCGCGGCGACCGACGTCGAGTCGTTCGTCGAGCAGGCGCACCTGCTCATCCGCGACTGGCAGGGGGAGCTCGGCGGCAAGCCGGATCTCTTCCGGGCGGCGCGGCTCCACTACGAGATCGGTCGGCTCTACGAGCACCCGATCGGCGACCTTGATCGCGCCGGCGCGGCCTATCAAAAGAGCCTCGGCCTGAGCGCGGAGCACCTGCCTTCGCTGGTCGGCGCTCGGCGCGTGGCGCTCGCCCAGAAGAACTACGTCAAGGCGCTGCCGCTCTTCGACGCCGAGGCCAAGCTGAGCTCCGATCCGCGGCGCAAGTCGGCGCTGATCTACGCCAAGGGGCGCGTCCTCGAGGACGCGATGAGCCAAGAGGCGGACGCTCGCGCCGCCTACTCGGAGGCGCTCGAGCTCGATCCGGGGAGCGTCGCGATCCTCAAGGCGCTCGAGCGGATCGATCACCGGACGAGCAATTGGCGGGGCCTCGAGCAGGTCTACGCCAAGGTCGCGTCGTCGGTGGAGCTCGATCCGCGGCACCGCGCTGCGGTGATCATCCGCCGCGCCCATCTCCTCGAGGCCCGCACCGGCGACTCGACGACGGCCGTCGAACTCTACGAGACGGCGCTCGATCTCGACAGCCGGGCGGCGGGCGCCTACGCGGCGCTCAAGCGCCTCCACCACGGGCACAAGCGCTGGCGTGAGCTTATCCATGTGCTCGAGCGCGAGGCTGAGCACACTGACGATCGCGACGTCCGGGCGATGGCTCACTACCGCGTCGCGCGGATCCACTCCGAGCGCCTCGGCAACCGCGACCTGGCGATCGCCGCGCTCGAGCGCTCGGTCGCCGAGGTCCCCGGCAACCGCCTCGCGCT
>JAGQIT010000439.1 GCA_020431135.1 Myxococcales bacterium
CTACCCCTACTACCGGATCTGCCAGGTCGAGCCCGAGACCTACCCCGGCCTCGAGTACGCGGTGCCGACCGTCTGCGTGAGCACCGTGCTCCTCGCCTCGGCCCCCGGCGACGGCGCGCTCTCGGTCAGCGACGCCGGCGTCGAGGCGCTCCTCGACGCCGCCAACCACGTCGCCAAGGACCGCCGCTTCCGCGACCTCCAGATCAAGCCGCGGGCGCGCCGCTTCGCCGAGAAGGAGCCGATCCCGCTGCACCCCGTCGCCGACGACCGCGAGAGCGCCAAGCTCTGGCGCGACATCGGCAAGTACGGCGGCATCGGCCTCGTCGTCCTCGTCGCCGGCTTCTTCCTCCGCCGCTTCCTCCGCCGCCGCGGCTACCTCCGCGATCCGCTGAGCGCCGGCCTCGAGGGGCACCTCTCGAACCCGCTCGTCCCCTTCGCCGGCTTCGCCGTGATCGTCATGGCCGCGACCCTCGTCGTCTGGCTTATCGAGCATGACTCAAACGCCAGGCTGCGGACCCTCGACGACTCCTTCTGGGAGATGAACACCCTCGCCACCGGCAACTTCAGCACCGAGACGCTGAAGACGCCGAGCGCCCGCTTCGTCGGCGCGGTGGCGACGATCATGGGCCTCGGCGCGCTCGCGTGGTTCACGGCGGCGCTGACCAACATCTTCGCCCGCGACCAGACGCGCCTCTTCCAGCGCCGCCGCGACCACCTGGTGATCCTCAACTTCCGCGAGGACATGCTGCAGCTCATCCGCCTGCTGCGCTCGCCGGGGCCGTCGCGCCACAAGTCGATCCACGTCATGGTCCCCGAGGCGCTGCCGAAGCGCGTCCGCCTCCAGCTCGCCAAGGTCAAGGCGCTGACGATCCACCAGGAGAACCCGGAGGTCCCGGAGAACCTCGTCGGCCTGCGCCTCCACCGGGCGTCGCGGGTGATCGTCCTCGAGGGGGAGGCGACCGCCGAGGGCGAGGTCTTCCACCCGCTGCGGATCGCCCGCGCCGTCCACCAGGCCGTGCAGATCGCGGCCCACGGCGGCGACCCGCAGCTCTCGCCGGCGACCGGGCGCCCGGCGCTCGCCGGCAACCTGGTCAGCGGCCCGAGCAAGCTCGGCCTGCCGCAGACCCTCGTCGAGACCAGCGAGGACGATCCCGACGCCCTCTTCGCCCCCTTCCGCGGCTGGCTCCACGCGATCAACGCCCGCCTGCTCACCTACACCTGGCTCGTGCGGGCGGCCAGCGATCCGCTCTTCGCCGACTTCTTCACCGGCGTCGTCTCCTTCCGCGACGACAACGCCGAGGTCTACGCGGCGACGCTCCCCCCGTGGCTGATCGGCCGCCCGTGGATCGTCGTCCGCCGCACGCTCTACGCGGCCCCGGAGGTCGACGGCGTGCTCCCCCTCGGCCTCTACAGCGGCGACGGCGACGGCGACGGCGAGGACGGCCTGGCGATCAACCCCGACTTCGAGACCATCGTCCAGGCGAGCGACCGGGTGATCGCCCTCGCCGAGGACGAGGCCGACCTCGTCCGCGCGCTGAGGCGCTCGCGCAAGGTCGCCGGCGAGCAGGAGCAGCGCTACGCCGAGGAGCAGATCGCCGCGAACGCGAGCGCGACGATGCGGCGGAGCAGGATCGACGGTGGGGCGTCGGCGTCGATGCGATGGAGCGAGCGTCGCCTCGATCCGGGGGCGAGCGCGTCGATGCGCCGCGGGGCCGTCGACAGCGGCGACGACCGCCGGTGAGCGGGCTCGCGGGGCGTCGGCGCGCCTCGCCTGAGAGATGCGGACCGGCGGCCGTCACGGCTATGCTGTGCCCCGGAGATCGAGATGTCCGAAGAAGCTGTCCCCGCGGCCGTCGCAGCCGCCCGCCTGCCGACCCTCGCGGTGGCGACGATCGGCCACGTCCGCAGCGGCAAGACCAGCGTCGTCGCGGCGCTCACCCTGGTCGCCGCGCGCCTCGCCGGCTACACCTCGATCTACCGCTCGGTCTCCGAGCTCGACCGCCGCGGCGGCAGCCCGCCGCTCCTGCGCTCGGACCTCACCGACGAGCGCGAGGCCGTCGGCGAGCACGACGACCCGCCGACCCTGACCGTGCGCGGCACGAAGGAGGTCCTCGCCCTGCCGAGCCGGCGGATCGTCGCGATCGACTGCCCGGGCCGCCGCCCGTGGCTGAAGAACGTCGCCCGCGGCGTCGCCGTCGCCGACGCCCTCCTCCTCGTCGTCTCGGCCCCCGACTCGGTGCAGAGCCAGGCCGAGGAGCACCTCCGGCTCGCCCGCGCCCTCGGTCACGAGCAGGTCGTCGTCTTCCTCAACAAGTGCGACGAGGTCTTCGACCTCGAGTGGCTCGATCTGGTCGAGCGCGACGTCCGCGAGACCCTCGATCGCTGCGGCTTCGACGGCGACGAGGCGCGGATCCTCCGCGGCGCCGCCTGGCCGGTGCTCGCCGGCGACGACGCCTGGGAGGCGAGCCTGCGCGATCTCCTCGGCGCCCTCGAGACCGACCTCTCGCTGCCCCAATGGACAGACGCGGGGGCGCCGCTCGTCTACGTCGATCGCTGCTTCCGCGCGCGACGGCCGAACAACCGCGTGCTCATCGAGGGCCGCGTGCGTCGCGGCTCGATCGCCGTCGGCGACACGCTGCGGCTGTGCGGCCTCGGCCTGCGCTCGAGCGTCGTCGTCAGCAGCATCGAGAACTTCCACCGGCGGATCCCGCGGGCGATCGCCGGCGAGCAGATCGGCATGTTGATCTACCGACCTGACGATCCGCTGCGCCCGTACGAGATCCGCTCCGGGCAGGCGCTCGTGGCCCCGGGCGGGCCGCCGACGGCGTGGCAGCTCGAGGTCGAGCTCGACCTCCTCGGCGCGGTGGAGAACGGCCGGTCGACGCCGCTGCGCGAGGGCCACGACCTCCTGTGCATCTTCGGCACCGTCCTCCTCAGCGGCTGGCTGCGCCTCGAGGGGCGCCCGCCGATCGCCGCCGGCGAGCGCGGCCGCGCGCGGATCCACCTCCGCGGCGACGCCTACCTCGAGCCCGGCATGACCTTCGCCCTGCGCGACGGCAACCAAGGCCCCTGGAGCGGCAAGGAGCCCCGCAAGGCGCGCTGGGGCGGCCTCGTCGGCAGCGGCCGGATCCTCGCCGCGGAGCCGGTGAACGCGGCCGGGTAGGGGCCTCCCGCGTCATCCGAGGCGCGGCGCTCCTCGGCCTCCACAGGGGTCGCTTGCGACGCCGTCGCGGTCGTCGCGATCGTCAGCTCGGATGACGCGCAGATCGATCCCCTCAGACCCGCATCGACACCGCGGCTCGGCGTCGACGCAGCCGCGCATCGACTGCTCGACCGCCGGCGCCAGCGCCGAGCCGCGCAGCGCAAGCGCCAGCGCGCGCGCGTCGACAACCCCGCGGACTTCTTGGCCTGCGGCCGGCCTCGCCTACACTCACGACCTCGCATGGCCAACTTCCGCACGCACCTCGCCGGCGCCGCGCTGCCCTCGCTCGCCGCCGCCTACGCGGCCGTCAGCGCGGGCCTCGTCGATCGCAGCGGCGGCCTCGTCTGCCTGACCTGCGGGGTGATCGGCGGCGTCCTCCCCGACGTCGACGCCGAGACCTCGGTGCCGACGCGGATCATCTTCACCCTCCTCGGGGTCGCGGCGGGCGTCGCTGCGATCGCCGCGCTCTGGGGGACGCGGCCGCCGGCGCTCGCCGCCGGGGTCGCCCTCGGGGTCGCGCTCTGCGTCCGCTACGGCCTCCACTGGCTCACCCACCGCCTCTGCGTCCACCGCGGGATCATCCACTCGCTCCCGGTCGCCGCGCTCTGCGGCGCCGCCGTGGCCACCCTCGCCGCCGGCCCCCTCTCCTATGACCCGCTGCGCGCCTGGCTCTTCGGCGCCTTCGTCAGCGCCGGCTTCGTGATCCACCTCCTCCTCGACGAGCTCTTCAGCGTCGACCTCCTCGGCGCCCGCCTGCGCCGCTCCTTCGGTACCGCCCTCAAGCTCGGCGCGCTGCGCAACCTCGTCGGCACGGCCGTGGTCTACGCGGCCCTCATCGCGCTCGTTCTCCGCGGTCCGCCGATCGAGCCGCTGTGGGACACGCTCACGGCCCCCCGGACCGTGCGCGCGGCGTTGGCGGCCTTCGGGGTCTAGCGGCGCCCCCTCGTCGACCCGCTGAGACCCGCGTCGCGTCGGCTCCGCGGCGTCTGGTAGCGACCCTGGTCGACGGCGGCGCGAGGTCACGCGGAACTGTCGCCACACGTCGTGAGCAGCCCTTCGCCCGGGCGGTCGCCTCGGAGCCGTGCCCGGCGCGGAGGAAGCAGCGAGCACGTCGGCGAGTCGACGGTGCTCGCTGCCCCGCGCCGCCTCTCGCCGCGACGGTGCCGGCTATCCGAGGAGCGCCCGGGCCAGGGCCACGCAGCCGCCGACGTAGGACACATGGACGAGCGCGCGGGCGACCCACGGCCAGCGGCCGAGGTCTAGCTTCAGCGCCGAGGCGACGAGGAGAGCGACGCCCATAAGCCCGAACGACAGCGCGAAGAGGCCGTTGGTGCGGCCGCGGACGAGGAGGACCGCGAGGTCGTGCAGCGCCCCGCTGACGACGAAGGTGAGCAGGACCGCGAGCGCTCTCGGCAGGACGCGCCGGGCGGGCCGGTAGACCCGCGTCCAGAGGTAGTAGCCCCACGCCGGGTTCCAGTGCCGCCAAAACCCCGCGAGGCTCGTAGCCCCGAGGGACCGCTCGAGCATCGCCCCGAGGGCGCCGCGACCCCCGAGCGGGACCCCGTTGCGCGCCTCCACATAGTCGCGGAGGGACATCGTGCGCAGCGACTGCTCTGGCGTCGGGGCCTCCTCCGCGCTCTTCCCCGTGGCGCGTCGTGCTCGAGTCGCGGGATGCGGCGGCGCGGAGGGGAGGGGCTCGTTCGCGGGGTTTGTTGTCATGTACGGGCTCGTGTGGACCTCGATGAGGAGGTCCTCCTCTCCGCGCGTCCGCGCGCCAGACGCTCGTCGCTCGATCACGTCAGGAGAACCGTAGAGGGGAAATTGCGCGGCTTTCATGGGGAACACCTGGCCCTTGTTGGCCGGCATGCCGGATTGGTTTACCCATGCGGGCGCGCCTGGTCCATTCCCTGAATTCGCAGCCTTGGTATGCGGCTGTGCATGGCGGGGCAAGAGTCTAGACCGAAATCGCGCGTCACGAGTCTGAACCTCGCGCTAGCACTCCTTGACGTAGCTGCCGTCACCGCAGGCGAGCGACGCGTCGAGAATCACCAGACACGCGTCGCCGCGGCGGAAGTCGCCGACCGTCGGCCCCGCGGAGTGTCCATTCTCGGTGACGAAGACGATCTCCGCGTCGTCGGTCTCTCGCATCAAGACCTCACCCGTGGCGGTGTGCGTGAACCACATGAAGGCTTCGCCGGGATGGGCGGTGAATTGTACGGCCTCGCCGTCTTCGACGACCGCCCACTCGACCTCTGTAGTCCGAGGCTCATCCCCTATGCACGTCTCGGTGCGAAGGGTCGCCGTGTGGTCCTCGTATAGCTCGATTGTCCACATCGAATCTGTCGAGTAGTTCGGGTACGGTGGTTGGTGGTAGACGCCCAGCCGGCGGCTGGCGGGGTCCCCTGCGCTCTCTGTCGCTCCGATATCGCCGCCTGTACACGCCAAGAGAGCGCACGGGAGGGCGAGAATGCCGATGGCCGTCCGTCGCGATCGAGTGCTCACTCCGACTCCATAGTCAGCGTGATCATAGCCCCTATTAGGGGCTGATAGCAGCGTCGGCTTCGCGCACCGATCGCGGCCGCCTCAGTCGCCCGCGGGCAGCGGCTTGCCTTGGTTCGCGGCTCGGCCGACGCGGCGGGGCTTGATCGGCTTCGGCGCGGAGGCGGGCGCCGGCTCGGGGGCGGCGTCGGGCGTCGCGCTCTTGCTCCGCTTCCACTCCTCCTGGTCGGCCTTGAGGATGTAGCGGCGGCGGTCGCGGCGGACCTCGCGGTAGCTGTCGATCCGCTCGATCGCCAGCTCGGTGAGCGCCGGCTCGCGGCCGAAGAGGTCGTCCTGCTCGAGCGGATCCTCGCGGATGTCGAAGGCCTCGTAGCGCCCCGAGATGTAGTCGTAGTTGAACTTGTGCTGGGGGAAGACCAGCGACGCCATCATCCGGTCGTGGCCGAAGAGCTCGACGACGACGCCGCCGTCGGTGCGCTCGAGCATCGGCGCGAAGACGCGATCGATCTGGGCCTCGGCCGGCTCGCGGAGCTGGTCGGGGCCGTGGAGGAGGAGCCACGGGAGGACGTAGAGGCTCGACACCGGCTCCTCGACGACGTCGCCGGTCACCCCCGGGATGCGGACGAGGAGCGGCACGCGGGTCGACTCGCTGTAGACCGTCGACTTGTGGCGGGTGCCGCCGTGCTCGCGGAACTCCTCGCCGTGATCGCTGACGTAGATGACGATCGTGTCGTCGACGAGGCCGCTCTCCTCGAGGAAGTCGAAGATCCGCCCGAGCTGCTCGTCGGTGAAGCGGATCTCCTGGCGGTAGCGGTCGAACTTCGACTCGCTCGGCATGTCGTCGTAGTGGGCGTGGTAGCTGCCGTGCGGGCTCTCGAAGAAGACCCAGCCGAAGAAGCGGCGGTCGTCGTCGGCGTACTGCTTGAGGCTGGCGAGCGCGGCGTCGGCGATCTTGCGGTCGTTCTCCTTCGTCCGCGTCCGCGAGTTGAAGAGCTTCACCTGCTCCCAGCCGCGGGCGAAGCCGTTGATGTTGTGGGTGAAGCACTCCTCGTAGTTGTGGCTGACCCAGAAGGTCGCGTAGCCGGCGGCCTGGAAGAGCTCGGGGAGGATCACCTCGCTGTCGTGGAGGCGGCCGAACCACGGGCGGCGCCAGGTCTCGAGGCGGAGCATCGACGGGTAGGCCATGCCGAGGAGGCCGGACATCGAGTGGAGCGTGCCGCTCGACGGCGAGAAGGCGCGGGTGAACACGAAGGCGCCGCCCTCGGCCCAGGCCCTCATCGCCGGCGTCGTCCCGAGGGTCGGGTCGGCGAGCGAGGTCTGATCGAAGCGGGTCGCCTCGCTCGTGATCAGGAGGACGTTGTAGTCGGCGAGGTCGAAGTCCTCGGGGAGCTCGGGGAGGAAGGCGTAGTCGAGGAAGAGGCCGACGCCGTTGGCGACCGACTCGAGGTCGGCGTCGGGGCTCGGCGGCGGGCCCTCGTCGGCGCTCGTGAACGGGTGGAAGACGACGTGCGACTGGCCGAGGATCGAGAACGAGCGGAAGTAGGGGAGGCTGTCGCGGAGGTCGCCGCGCTCCTCGAGGAGGCCGCCGACGCCGGCGAGGGCGGCGAGGAGCGCGAGGCCGACGGCGGTCGCCCGCGGGCCGGGCCGCGGCGCCCGCGTCTGGGCGAAGAGGCGCCACAGCGCGAGGCCGAGGAGGTGGTGGGCGATCAGCAGGAGGGCGAGGTGGAGGGTCGGGTAGATCCCGCGGAAGAACGCGTAGTTGTAGGCGTGGACGCCGATCGCCGCGGGCAGGGCGGTGTAGAGGACGCCGCGGTCGAGGAGCCAGGAGACGAGCCCGCGGCGCGGCGTCGCGGGCGGCTCGCGGCAGGCGAGGAGGGTGTAGACGAGGAGGCCGGCGAGGAGGAGGTAGAAGGGCGCGAAGAGCCGGAAGGGCGGGTACATCATCAGCACGCCGCCGGTCCAAAGCGTCATCGTCAGCGCCAGGGCGACGTGGCCGGCCCAGCGCAGGCCCGGCCGGCGCAGGCGGACGAGCGCCGCCTCGGCGCCGAGGAAGAGGAGCCCCGGCCAGAGGTAGGTCGGCAGGGTCGCGATCGCGAGGAGGAGGATCTCCGGGAGGAGGTCGGGGCGGTTGGCGTAGATCATCCCCGGGACCGTCGCGGCCTCGACGGCGACGACGACGAGCGCGGCGACCAGGAGCGCCGGCAGCGGGCGGCTGCGCGGGCCCTCGGCGGGCGGCGGGCTCTTCGCGGGCGGCTTCAGGGATCTCCTCCGTCCGCCCTCCTGGGGCGGGCTGTGCAAGCTAGCCTACCCGGCGCCTGGGGTGTACTTCTCCCCATGCGTCAGCTGTGCGCGTCGCGCGCGCTGAGGCGCTAGCTGTCGGCCTCGGCGCGCGGGCGGAAGAAGGGGCAGCGGCGCACGGGCAGGGGCGGGTACTTCGGCAGCCGCGGGTCGCGATCGTGCTCGGCGCAGCGCCAGAACACCGAGCCGCGGCCGCTCGTGATCGATCGGCCGGCGGCGCAGCGGCGGCACAGCCCCGGATCAACCGCCATCGCCGGCCTCGAGGGCGGGGCGGTCTCCGGAGGCGGAGGCCGGCGGGAGGATCAGCTGCTCGCTCTGCGCGAGCTTGGCGAGCTCGTCGACGACGTGGGCGGCGAGGCGGATCCGCCCCTGCTTGAGCCCGCGGCGGAGGATCGACGCGCCGTAGAGCAGGCCGGCGCTCCAGCCGAGGAGGGCGATCGCGGGGAAGCTCGTGAGGAAGAGGAGCCCGCCGAGGCCGCAGAAGATGAAGACGAAGAGGGCCCGGCGCATCGCGTCGAGGGACGAGCCGGCGGCGTCGGCGATCCGGGCGGGGACGCGGAGCTCGAAGTCGCCGTCGTCGACGCGCACCGAGTAGCCGTCCGCCGGGACGCCGAGGTGGGTGAAGATCCGCCGGACCTTCGGCTGCAGTTGGTTCTCGCGGAGGACGGTCCGCCCGCGCAGGACGATCGCGTGGTCGAGCGGGTCGCGGATCACGAGGCCGTCGACGAAGCCCTTGCGGTAGAGCTCGAGGCCGATCTCTTTGGCCTCGAGCCCGGCCTCGTCGGCGGCGCTGACCTGGAGGCGGTGCTCGTCGCCCCGCCAGCCCTCGCCGCGGCGGGCGAGGGCGCCGTCGTCGTCGGCGCTCATCCCTGCGACCCCGCGATCCGGGCGTGGATGGCCGCGGCGACCGCGGGCGGGACGTAGCGGTCGAAGTCGCCGCCGTGCGAGGCGATCTCGCGGACCAGCGACGACGACACGTACATGTGCTCGGGCTGGGGGATCAGGAAGACGGTCTCGACCTCGGGGGCGAGGTCGCGGTTGGCGAGGGCCATCCTGAACTCGGGCTCGAAGTCGCCGATCGCCCGCAGGCCGCGGACGATCGCCCGCGCGCCCTGGGCCCGGCAAAACTCGACCACGAGGCCGTCGAAGGCCGCCGCGCGGACCCCAGGCAGGTGGCCGATGCTCGCCTCGATGAGCTCGCAGCGGCGCTCGGTCGGGAAGTAGCCCGGCTTGGTCGGGTGGCGGCCGACGGCGATGATCACCTCGTCGAAGAGCTGGGCCGCGCGCTCGGCGATCTCGACGTGTCCGCGGGTGATCGGGTCGAAGGAGCCGGGGTAGACGGCGACGAGCGGGCCGGAGCGGGAACTCGCGGCGGGGGTCTTCGCGGGCTGCACCGGCCGAGTATAATCCCGCCCATGCGCCGACCTGAATTGTGGTGTCTCGGCCTCTGCGCGGCCCTCCTCGCCCCCCTCGGGGCCTGCGGTCAGGGGTCCACGTCCGGGCCCACGCCCACCAAGGTGCGGGCCGGCGAGGCGCCGACCCGCGTCACGCCGCCGGAGCGCGCGGCGCCGAAGGATCCCGCGAGCCCCTTCCGGAGCCCGTCGACAGAGGCGCCGCCGCCGCGCTCGGAGCCGCAGCTCGCCGACGACGAGCTCGCCAAGCGCCTCGCCGAGGCCGTCGAGATGCGCGACAAGGGCGACGAGGCCGGGGCGATCCGGACGCTGCGCGACTGCGCCAACAAGGTGCCGGCGAGCG